>JBOGDU010000167.1:0-3173 GCA_050743145.1 Jiangellaceae bacterium
GGCGTCGGTAGACGGGTCGGCGTCGGTAGACGGGTCGGCGTCGGTAGACGGGTCGGCGTCGCCGCGCGGGTCGGCGTCGCCGGAAGGGTCGGCGTCGCCACTCGGTGGCCGCGGTCCCCACGACGCGTCGGGCACCCCCGGCGGCAGCATCCGCCGCCGCGACGGAGCCCCCGCGCCCGGACCACCCTCGCCCGGTTCTTTGGCCCCGGGCCAGGGCTTGGCGGCCCGGGCGGCGAGGACGAACTCCTTGCGCAGCGGATGGCCTTCGAAGCCGTCCGGGAGCAGCAGCGGGTTCAGCGCCGGATGGCCCTCGAACCCGATGCCGAACATCTCGTGCGTTTCGCGCTCATGCCAGGACGCACCTCGGTAGACGCTGGTCGCCGACTGCAGCACAGCATCGTCGCGGGGAACGCGCGTGCGGACGAGCAGGTGCAGTACGGGACGCCGGGACAGGTCGGCGACATGGGCCACGACGGCGAAGCCGTCGTCCAACTCGTCGACGGCGGAGAGCCAGTCGAAGAACGTTAGGCCTGCATCCTGCGCCGCACGTAACGTGGTCACCCAGTGCTCGGCGGTCACGTCGAACACCGGGACGCCGAAGGCGTCGCCGACCTCGGCGCCGTCACCTGCCGCCTCGGCGAGCTTCACGGCCCAGTCGCCGTCCTGGTCGGCCACAGCTCCAGACTCCTCGCTCGGCTGGCCGGCAGTCTACGAGGTCCGACGGCCGAGGCGATGGCAGCGTTCATCACCGGCCCACTGCCCGAACAGGCACCATCGCGGGCACCCGGCTGCAATAGATCGTCGCGTGGATAGCAGCGGCCCGACCGACAGGACAGTTCGAGCTCTGCCGCTGCATTTGCCCTGGTCGGTCGATCGGAAACGTCGAACGCTCCTGTTCGTCGGGCCGCGACGTCCCCGGAGCCTGAGTCTGGGCCGGTCCGAAGGTTCCAGTCGGTCGGACCGGAGCCCCTGACACGGCACGACGACCGGACGCCGAGCCAGGCCCCGCTGCTCAGTGCTTGTGGCTTGCATAGTGGGCGGCCAGCAGGTCGTCACCCCAGTCGTTGCGCAGATCCCGCCAGACCGAGTGGATGTGGTTGGCGTCGTCCTGGGTGTTGTCGTACTCCAGGAGGAACGTCGAACCACGGACGGCGTAGTAGTGACCCTGACCGCGAACGTCCGAGCCGCTCCAACTAAAGGTCACGCCGTCCACGCCGGCGTCGAGCACGTCCCGCCAAGCCGACGCCGCCACCTCCGCCGGCGCCCGGTCGAAGTAGAGCCGGATCAGGCGCCGCAGGAGTTCACGCTGCTCAGCCGACATGTCGCCGAACGGCAGCCCGGCCGAAACCACATCTGGATCGGCGACCGGATCGTCCCTGGTCAGGATGTCTGACGGCGCCAGACCGGAGGCCACCGCGAGCCGGCGCTGGGCGGCGTCGAAGGTGGCGAGAAGAGCACGGGCGAGATCTTCCTCGGTCGGCAGCGTCCGCCTGCCCCGATGCGGGCCGTGCAGGACGAGGGCAGGTTCGGCGCCGAAGAAGTGCGGCGTCACGGTGATCGCATCGCCGACCACCGTGACGTGCACCGCGAGGTGATGCCCATTCATCCGCCACGCCCAAGGTGCGTCGCCGTCCGGGTCGCCCAGGATCCGAATCCAGAACCGGTGGTCCGCCGGATCGGGCGCACGGCCCGGCTCGGCGGCAAGCTGACGCCGGATCATGTCCAGCTCTACGACAGCGCGAGCGGTTCGTGCCCCCGCATCGCTGGCCCCGGCGTCGAGCAGGTCGAGCGCCAGCGCCTGCTGTCGGGCGGTCATCTGGGCGAGGGCGAGGCCGGGCCGTCTGCCCGGTAGATAGGTCCACCGGCGGTGGTCTGCGACGTCGAACTGCGCCGTCGCGGCCTTGCGCTGTGCGGAGTCGAGCGACGCCAGGAACGCCTGGACGGCGGACGTGGACCTGTCGGCGAGACTCACGGCCGATCGCGGTCGGCCGCTACGGGTGACACGAAGGGACGGGTCAGCTCCGTCGCATTCGCAGCGCGGCGTGCCGCAACCGGCCCGGCATAGCGTTCGGCGAGGTTCTCGTCGGCGATCTTCTCCTGGAGCTTGAGGATCCCCTGCAGCAAGGCTTCGGGCCGGGGCGGGCAGCCGGGAACGTAGACGTCGACCGGCACGACCTGGTCGACACCCTTCGTCACCGAGTACGAATCCCAGTACGGGCCCCCGGAGTTGGAGCACGCGCCGAAGGAGATGACGTACTTGGGCTCGGGCATCTGCTCGTAGAGGCGCCGCACGGCGGGAGCCATCTTGTCGGTGACCGTGCCGGACACGACCATCAGGTCGGCCTGCCGCGGGCCGGGCGCGAACGGGATTACGCCGAGCCGGATGAAGTCGTGGCGAGCCATGGACGCGGCGATGAACTCGATCGCGCAGCAGGCCAGCCCGAAGTTGAAGACCCACAGCGAGTACCGGCGTCCCCAGTTGAGGACGACCCGCACCGGGGCGGGGACGAGCCGCTGCGCCGCCCCGATCCGCCCGGATCCGTCGCCGTCGGCCAGGCCACGGGACGGCGGTTCATCCTGCGGGGGCCCGTGACCGGGCAGGCCGAGGTCCGTCACTGCCATGTGAGCACACCTCGCCGCACGGCGTAGAGGATGCCCGTCGCCAGCAGGCCGAGGAAGACGAACATCTCGACCAGCGTGGTGGCTCCGAAACCGGGCGCCGCGAACACCGTCGCCCACGGGAACAGGTAGACGGCGTCGACGGCGAACACCACGTAGAGGAATGCATAGACGTAGTAGCGGATGTGCGTGTGAGCCCACCCCTCGCCGACCGGGTCCACACCGGACTCGTAGGTCAGCAGCTTCTCGCCCGTGGGCCGGCTCGGGGCGAGCAGGCGGTTGGCGCTGTAGGCGAGGACGACGAAGCCCACGCCGGCCAAGGCGACAACGGCGACGACGACGTACGGGGACATGTAGGTCTCCATGGCCGCCACCTCCCGGGAGCTTCGCGGCACGGCTCGACGAGCTGTATTCAACGTACCTGCCCCCTGGGGCCGTGCACGCTACCCGCCCCCGCGAATTGCTGACTCGCTCAAGAACCGCCGGCCAGACGAGGCCTCGGGGTGGTCGTTCTGAGCGGTCGCTCGCTCGGCGGGCTCCGCGATCTGTGGCGG
>JBOGDU010000168.1:0-8240 GCA_050743145.1 Jiangellaceae bacterium
GAACAACCGGCGCCTCCACGGCACCCTCGGCATGGTCCCGCCGGCCGAGTTCGAGCACGCCCACTACGCTGCCCTCAACCCGCAGCAGCAGCCCGCATGAGAACGGCACAGAAGCCGTGACGCTTCAAACGAGCATTCGTCCCACCCGATGACCCCCGACACCCAGACACCAACCCCCGCGGACAGGGCTGCCAGTGCCGGACAGCGGAACGACGGCCTCCACGCCTCGAACCGCTCATCCTCGCCTGCGGCCAGCTTTTCCACAGGACGGCGCGCGCGGCCGCGGAGATCCACTGATCCGTCCGGGACCCTTCAGATGACTCGTGTCGTCGGACCAGGCTTCGGCGCATGTCCAGGAAAAGGCGCCGCCGCAACGGCACTGGGTCGCGTGCCCGGCCGGGCTCGACGCCGCGCCAGCCGCAGGACGCTGTCCGCGCCAGTGCCGACGCAAGCGAGCCGCGGCCAGCATCGGCCGAGCAGGCGACGCTACTCGTCGGGCTGATCAGCAGTGGAACGCTGGACGACCATCTCGCGCTGCTGACCCGCGTCATCGGGCAGCGTCAGCGACACCTTCTCGACGCCGCCTCCGTCCGCGCGCTGGCGACTCTCGACGTCGGCGATCGGGTCCGCGTCAACAGACACGTTCGGCCGCTCTATCTGCAGGGTTCCACCGGCACCGTTACCGGCTGGTCCGGCCGCAGTGCGATCGTCAGCCTCGATGAGCCGAACGGCCGGTTCGCCGAGGTGCGCTGCCACCCGATGGGTCTCGACCGTCTTGGCACGTGATGGTCGGTCCGGTTCATCCCCGGCTGACGGTGAGCGTGTCGCCGACCTCGTCGAGGTCGACCGCCACCGTGTCCCCGTCGTGGATCTCGCCGGCCAGGATGGCCTTTGCCAGCCGGTCACCAATCGCCGACTGCACGAGCCGGCGCAACGGCCGGGCCCCGTACACGGGGTCGTAACCGGTCAGGGCGAGCCACTCCCGCGCCGCGTCCGACACCTCGAGGACCAGCCGCCGGTCGGCCAGCCGGGTGGCGAGCTGGGCGATCTGCAGGTCGACGATGCCGGCCAGCTCGTCGGTACCCAGCGCATCGAACAGGACCACCTCGTCGAGCCGGTTGAGGAACTCGGGCTTGAACGAGGTCCGTACGACCTCCATGACCCGGTCGCGCTTCTCCGCGTCGTCGAGCGTCGGATCGGCGAGGAACACGGAGCCCAGGTTCGAGGTGAGGATGAGGATCGCGTTGCGGAAGTCGACCGTTCGGCCCTGCCCGTCGGTCAGCCGGCCGTCGTCGAGCAGCTGCAACAGCACGTCGAAGACCTCCGGGTGCGCCTTCTCGACCTCGTCGAGCAGGATGACGGAGTACGGGCGGCGGCGGACAGCCTCGGTGAGCTGGCCGCCCTCCTCGTAGCCGACGTACCCGGGCGGCGCGCCCAGCAGCCGGGCGACGCTGTGCTTCTCGCCGTACTCGCTCATGTCGATCCGGACCATCGCCCGGTCGTCGTCGAAGATGAACCCGGCCAGTGCCTTCGCCAGCTCGGTCTTCCCGACGCCGGTCGGTCCGAGGAACAGGAACGAGCCTGTCGGCCGGTCCGGGTCGGAGATGCCGGCCCGGGCCCGGCGCACGGCGTCGGAGACAGCGGCCACGGCGGTCTGCTGGCCGACGACACGGCGACCGAGCTCGTCCTCCATCCGCAGCAGCTTGCCGGTCTCCCCCTCGAGCAGCCGGCCGGCCGGGATGCCGGTCCACGCCGAGACCACGTCAGCGACGTCGTCGGGCCCGACCTCCTCCTTGACCATGGCATCCGGTGCCGGGCCGGCCTCGGCCTCGCTGGACGCCTCCGCCAGCTCCTTCTCCAGCTGCGGGATGCGGCCGTAGAGGATCTCGCTGGCGCCGGCCAGGTCGCCGTCGCGCTGCGCGCGCTCGGCCTGGCCGCGCAGTTCGTCGATCTGCTCCTTGAGCGAGCCGACGCGGTTGAGGCTGGCCTTCTCCTGTTCCCAGCGGGCCTCGAGCCCGCGCAGATTCTCCTCGGCGTCGGCGAGTTCGGCCCGCAGCTTCGACAGCAGTTCGAGGGAAGCCTCGTCGGACTCCTTCTCGAGCGCGAGCTCCTCCATCTTGAGTCGGTCGACCGTGCGCCGCAGGGTGTCGATCTCGACCGGGCTCGAGTCGATCTCCATGCGCAGCCGCGACGCCGCCTCGTCGACCAGGTCGATCGCCTTGTCGGGCAGCTGGCGTCCGGAGATGTAACGGTGGGACAGCGAGGCGGCCGCGACCAGGGCGGCGTCTGAGATCTGGACCTTGTGGTGCGCCTCGTACCGCTCCCGGAGCCCGCGCAGGATGGCGATGGTGTCCTCGACGCTGGGCTCGCCGACGAACACCTGCTGGAACCGGCGCTCGAGGGCGGCGTCCTTCTCTATGCGCTTGCGGTACTCGTCCAGCGTGGTGGCGCCGACCATCCGCAGCTCGCCGCGGGCGAGCATCGGCTTGAGCATGTTGCCGGCATCCATCGAGGAGTCGCCGGTGGCCCCGGCACCTACGACGGTGTGGAGCTCGTCGATGAACGTGACGACCTGACCCTCGCTCGCCTTGATCTCGTCGAGGACGGCCTTCAGACGCTCCTCGAACTCCCCTCGGTACTTCGCCCCGGCGACCATGGCGCCGAGGTCGAGGGCGACCAGACGCTTGCCGCGCAGCGACTCGGGGACGTCGCCCGCGACCATGCGCTGGGCGAGTCCCTCGACCACGGCGGTCTTGCCGACGCCGGGCTCGCCGATCAGGACGGGGTTGTTCTTCGTCCGCCGCGACAGCACCTGGACGACCCGTCGGATCTCGGCATCGCGGCCGATGACCGGGTCGATCTTCCCTTCGCGGGCGCGCTCGGTGAGGTCGACGCCGTACTTGTTCAGGGCGTCGTAGGTGCCCTCCGGGTCAGGGCTGGTCACCCGGGCGCTGCCGCGCACCTCGGTGAACGCCGCCCGAAGTCGCTCGGCCGTGACGCCGTTCCGGGCCAGCAGCTCGCGGACCGGCGACTCGACGTGGGCGAGCCCGACCAACAGGTGCTCGGTGGAGACGTACTCGTCGTCGAGCTCGCGCGCAACCTCGCCCGCGTGCGACAGCACGGCATAGGTCGTCCGGGCGAGCCCCGGAGCGGCGACGGTCGACCCGGACGCGGAAGGCAGCGCCTCCGCTTCGGCATCGACGTCGCGACGGACGGCGGCGACATCGGCTCCCACGGCATCGAGCAGCGGTCCGGTCAGCCCATCGGACTGGGCCAGCAGGGCACGGATGAGGTGCAACGGCTCGACGGACGGGTTGCCCGCAGTCGCCGCGCTCCGCACAGCGACCGAGAGCGCCTCCTGTGCCTTGGTCGTGAGCTGGTCGTTCATCGTTCTCCTGAGAATGCCGGCGTGGACACGTCTGTACCCAACAACGTCGAGAAAGTTGAGCCTGTTTCGCTCAACTCTGCCCTAGCGTGGGGTCCCGCGCAACCAGGATGGCGTGACAGGGTTGCGGGTATGGCCCGCCGCGACCTCATCGCCGCACTGATCGCCATCGTGGGCCAGGCCCACGTACTCACCGACGACGCCGTCACCAAGGGGTACCGCACGGACTGGACCGGCCGATGGGAAGGCCGTGCCAGGGCCGTCGTCCGGCCCGCTTCCACTGACGAGGTCTCCACGGTCGTCCGTGCCTGTGCCGATGCGGGCGTCCCCGTCGTGCCCCAGGGCGGCAACACCGGCCTGGTCGGCGCATCGATCCCCCACGACGGAGAGGTCCTGCTCAGCCTGCGGCGACTCGACACCGTCGAGGCGGTCGACCCGATCGAACGGACGCTGGCGGCGGGTGCCGGCGTGACCGTTGCCGCCGCGCAGGCCGCCGCCGACGCCGAGGGACTCATGCTCGGCATCGACCTCGCGGCACGCGAGTCCGCGACGCTGGGCGGACTCGTGGCGACAAACGCAGGCGGCCTGCGGGTGGTCAAGCACGGTACGACGCGTTCGCAACTGCTCGGGATCGAGGCGGTCCTGGCCGACGGGTCAGTCCTGCGCCGATGGACCGGGCTGGTCAAGGACAACGTGGGGTACGACCTGGTCGGGCTGCTGTCCGGCAGCGAGGGCACGCTTGGCGTCGTGACCCGGGTGCTGATGCGCCTGGTGTCACCGCCCGCCCACGTCCACGTGGCGCTGGTCGGCGTCGCGTCACTGGCAGCGGCAGCGCAGGCGCTCGCCGGGGTGCGACGCGCCGGTCTCACCATCGAGGCCGCAGAGTACTTCCACGCCGACGGACTCGACCTGGTCCGATCGCGACTCGGGTTGCGTGCACCGTTCGCCGGCGACTACCCGACGTACCTGCTCATCGAGACCTCCGGCGGGACGGAGACCGACGTGCTCGACGCGCTGGGCAGGCTCGGCGCATTGGTGGGCGACGCGACCTTGGAGGCTGGGCCGGGCAGCCGGCTGTGGGCGTACCGCGAGGGCCACACCGAGGCGGTCAGCGCGGCAGCCGTCTCCACGGGCGGCGCACCGCTGAAGCTCGACGTCGCCGTGCCGCTACGCCGGCACACCGCCTTTGAAGCCGCACTGCGGGACCGGATCGGCACCCAGTTCCCCGAGGTGCAGGTCGTGACCTTCGGCCACCTGGCGGAGGGCAACTCCCACGTCAACCTGCTCGGACTCACGAGCGCGCGGGCCGACGAGGCCACCGATCTCGTGCTGAGGCTGGCCGTCGACCATGGCGGCAGCATCAGCGCCGAGCACGGCGTCGGCCGGGCCAAACAGCCGTGGGTGTCGCTGGCGCGGTCGCCCGTCGACGTCGCCACGATGCACGCGATCAAGCACGCACTCGACCCCGCGGGCGTCCTTTCACCCCGCGTCCTACTCCCCCCACCCACTGGCAGTTGATCACGTTCACCACCCTGGTGGACGGTTCACCAGGCACCGGACCCTGGTGAAGGGTCCACAAGCCTGGTGAAGTGATCAGCAGGCGGATAACGTCGTTACGCAGCTAGCTCACGGGAGTCCTCATGCTCGAGCTCAGCACAGAGGCCACCAGCGTCGCCGGCATCCTCGTGCTCGCCGTCGTCACCATCGAGTTCGGCGGGTGGGTCCTCACCCGGATGGCCACCGGCGCGGCCCCGGCCACCCAGTTCCAACACGCGTTCGCCCGGGCCGGCCACGGCATGGCCGGCGCGCTTGTCACGCTGGGCCTGGTCGGCACGATCCTGACCGACGCCACGACGCTGGACGGCTTCGCCGGCTGGGTGGCCCGCTCCGGCATCCCGTTGGCCGCGATCTTCATGCCCGCCGGGTTCTTCCTGTCCTCGGCGGGGGCCGGCCGCACCAAGCCGAACGGGTTGGTCTGGCTGGTCTGGATCGGTGCGGCCTTCCTGGCAGCCGGGGCCATCACGCTCGGCATCGGGCTGCTCAGGGCATGACGCGCCGGCCGGCGCCCTGATCAGGTGAGCATGCGGCGCGATGGCCACCGGGTCAGTGGGTGCGGCGCAACCTGGGCGGCAAGCCAGGAGTACTCGGCACCGAGCTCCGCCAGCCGCTCCCGCAGGGCGTCAGCCTCCGCCTCGAGCTCGAGGATCCGCTTGACACCCGCGAGGTTGACACCCTCGTCCTGCGAGAGCCGCTGCACCTCGCGAAGCAGTTCGACGTCACGCACCGAGTATCGGCGTCCGCCTCCGACCGACCGCCGGGGCGAGACCAGCCCGAGCCGGTCGTACTGCCGCAGGGTCTGCGGATGCATGCCCGCCATCTCGGCGGCTACAGAGATCACGTAGAGCGGCTCGTCGTCGCGGACCAGGCGGGCCGCGCCCGACATGGTCACGACGAAACGGCTGCCGGCGTCCATGGTCAGCCGCCCTTCTCGACTGTGCGCAAGAGGTCGGCCCGTACGTCGTCGCCGGACGTTGCGTCACGGAAGGTCTCGAGCGCCACCTTGGCCTGGCCGTCGACACGCTGCGGCACCATGATCTCGATGGTGACGAGCAGATCGCCGCGCGTGCCGTCGGGCCGGCTCGTACCACGGCCGCGGACCCGGAAGGTGCGGCCGTTCGGCGTGCCGGCAGGCAGTTTCAGCGTGACCGGGGCACCGTTGAGCGTCGGAACCTTGATCTCCGCGCCGAGCGTGGCCTCCGGGAAGGTCACAGGGACGGTCACGGTCAGGTGCTCGCCCCGGCGACCGAACACCGGGTGCGGCGACGCGTGCACGATGACGTACAGGTCGCCGGCCGGGCCGCCGCGCTCGCCGGGCGCGCCCTTGCCTTTGAGGCGGATCCGCTGCCCGTCGCGGACCCCGGCCGGAATGCGAACCTGCATGACCCTGCTGGTGGTCCCGCGCCCGGAGCCGTTGCAGACCGGGCACGGGTCGTCGACGACAAGGCCCCGGCCCTTGCACTCACGGCACGGCTCGGACAGCGAGAAGCGACCGGCATTGGTGCTCGTGTGTCCGGTGCCCGAGCAGGCGGGACACACGCGCGGAACCGTTCCTGCACGTGCACCCGTGCCTGCGCAGGCCGTGCACGCGGATGCGCTGGTCATGCGAAGCGGAACGGTGACCCCGTCCACCGCCTCCCGGAAGCCGATCGTGACCTCGCTCTCGACGTCGGCACCCCGGCGGGGCTGGGTGGTACGGGTGCGCTGGCCGAACAGCCCGCCGAACACGTCACCGAGACCGCCACCGCCCTGGCCGCCAGTGGTGCCGCCGAACAGGTCGCCGAGATCGAAGTTGAACGAACCTCCGGCCGACCCGCCGCCCGAACCGCTGGGGACGCGGAATCCGCTGCCGAACAGCGTGCGGGCCTCGTCGTACTGCTTGCGCTTCTCCGGGTTGGACAGGACGGAGTAGGCCTCCGAGACCTCCTTGAACCGGGTCTCGGCCGCCTTGTCCGATGAGTTGCGGTCGGGATGGAGATCGCGGGCGAGGGTGCGGTAGGCCTTCTTCACCGCAGCGGCATCGGCATCCTTGGGGACGCCCAGGATCTTGTAGTAGTCCTTCTCGAGCCAGTCCTTCGTGCTCATCGGCGCCCCTCCTCCCAGTATGGTTGATCAGTCGTCAGTGTCACCCGTGGTCGGATTGTCCGCCTCAGCGCGGTTCGGGAGCGCCTCGGTGGGTTCGGCCACCGCCACCCGGGCCGGCCGGATGACCCGGTCGCCGAACCGGTAACCGGGCATGAGCACCCGCGTGCACGTCGGCTCGGTGACGTCGTCCGAGTACTCGTGCATGAGTGCTTCGTGCACTGTCGGGTCGAAGACGTCGCCGGGCTCGCCGAAGCGTTCCAGTCCGAGCTTCGCCGTGGCCGCCTCCAGCGCTTCACCCACCGACCGGAAAGCGCCGGTGAGGTCGCCGTGATCGCGCGCCCTGCCGATGTCGTCGAGCACACCGAGCAACTCGCCGAGCGCCGACGCCACAGCGTCCTGACGGACGACCTCGCGGTCGCGCTCGACCCGACGCCGGTAGTTGACGTACTCGGCCTGCAGTCGGCGCAGGTGGTCGAGCCGCTCCGCCGCCTCGGTACGGGCCGCGGCGAGGGCCGCGTCAGTGTCGCCCTCGCCCTCGGTGGTCGCGGCGGCAGGCGCGGGAGTCGAGGTGCCCGGGGCCGGCCCCGGGTCTCTCAGCTCACCGGTCTCGGGGTCGAGGCGACGGCGGTCCCTGACCACGGGGCCGACGGGCTCCTCGGCCCCGGCGGGCCGGTCTCGATCCGTCACTTCTCGCCCTTCTCGTCGTCGACGATCTCGGCCTCCACGACGTCCTCCTCGGCGCCCGAGGCCGCGCCCTCAGCGGCACCTGCGCCGGCGTCGGCGCCTGCGGCCGAGTCGTCGGGCGAGCCGCCGCCAGCGGTGTCCGACGGCGTCGCGGTGGCATACATCGCCGCTCCCAACGCCTGGCTCGCGGTGGCGAGCCGCTCGGTGCCGGACTTGATCGCCGCGTCGTCGTTGCCCTCGAGCGCCTTCTTCAGGTCGGCCAGCGCCGAGTCGACGTCGGAGCGGACCTCGGCGGACAGGGTGCCTACCTTCTCGGCGTTGTCGCCCAGGAACTTCTCGGTCTGGTAGACCAGCCCTTCGGCCTGGTTGCGCGTCTCGGCGGCGTCGCGGCGGGCGCGGTCCTCCTCGGCGTACTCCTCGGCCTCGCGCATCATCCGCTCGATGTCCTCCTTGGGCAGGGACGAGCCGCCCGTGACCGTCATCGACTGCTCCTTACCCGTGCCCAGGTCCTTCGCGGACACGTGCATGA
>JBOGDU010000169.1:0-8269 GCA_050743145.1 Jiangellaceae bacterium
GTCGCGCGGGCGGCCAGGTCGAGCTCAACGGCGTCGCGCACCATGGACACACCGACGGCGGCACTGCCGTACCGCGGCTTGACCAGGAGCGGGAACGGCCACGCCTGCGGGTCTTCCTGCACCACTGAACGCGTCGTCTGGCCCACGGTAGGGAAACCGTGACTGGTCAGCCATTCGTGCGTCCGGCGTTTGTCCGCCGCGATGGCGACGACTTCCGGCGACCCGACGGCCACCGTCGTCCCCCCAGACGCGAACTCGTCGCGTGCCTCCGCATACACCGGCAGCTCCGGATCGATGGTCGGCACGACCATGTCCACGCTGTGCTTGTTGCACAGGTCGAGCATCTCGGGCACGAACGCAGGGTCGTCACAGCTGGGGACCAGGAAGCCCTCGTCCGCGGCATGGAGTGCGCTCGACAGCGGCGAGCGGTCCGCGGCGAGCACCCGGCCGTCGAGTCCGAGCCTGTCGAGCGCGGAGCGGAAGCCTCGTAGGAGCTCCACCCGCCGCCCGGCCGAAGAGATCAGCACGGTCGCGGCGGTCATCGACGGCTGGGCTCCAGGAGTTCGGGCATGGTGGCGTGGCTGTCGTGGCTGATCCCCTGGTGGCTGACCACAGTGCGCAGCGTCTTCGCGATGATGCGGGCGTCGAGTGCGAGGGAACGGTGATCGACGTACCAGACGTCGAGCTGGAGCCGCCGCTCCCACCCGAGGTTGTTGCGCCCGTTCACCTGTGCCCATCCGGTGATGCCGGGCCGGACCTCGTGGCGGCGCGCCTCTCGGTGGGAGTACCGGTCGAGATACCGCAACGGCAGCGGCCGTGGGCCGACCAGGCTCATCTCGCCCTTGAGAACGTTCACCAACGACGGGAGCTCGTCGATGCTCGTGGCGCGCAGGAACCTGCCGACCCGCGTGAGCCGGCGGTGGTCGCCGTCCGGCCCTCCATCGCTGCTACCGGGTGGGCGCATGGTGCGGAACTTCATCAGCACGAAGGGGACGCAGTGGCGGCCGGCCCGCTCGTGCCGGAACAGAACCGGTGATCCCATCCGGCTGTACACGGCCACGGCGGCAACGGCGACCAGCGGCGAGAACACGACCAATGCCACGCCGGCGACCACCAGGTCCAATGCCCGGTGGAGCCCGGCCTCGATACGACGGTTTCCGCCCCCCTGGCGGTCGCGTCCCCCGACCACCTGCGGAGTCTTTCCCATCCGCGGCCGATGTGCCAGTCTTTGGCGATACTTTTCGGGGGGCCAACGGGTGAACATCGGCCAGGGACGACGGCAGGCCCGGGCACGGCTGCTCACCAAGGCACGCTCCCTGCCCGGTCTGCGCCGGTATCCCGCCACGGCGGTCAGGACGGCGGTCGAGGCACGACGGTTGCGTCATGACCTGTCCACCGTCCGGTCGTTCCTGCTGTTCGTCGGCCATCCCCGCAGCGGTCACAGCCTCGTCGGTGTCCTCCTCGACGCCCACCCGAACGTCCTGGTGGCGCACGAGTTGGACGTGCTCAGGTACGTCGAGGCGGGATTCGGCCGCGAGCAGTTGTTCGTCCTGCTCCGTCGCCAGCAGCAGGCCCGCGCCGCGCGGGGCGGGGTCAAGTCGGCCGACTACGCCTATGCCGTGCCGGGCCAGTGGCAGGGTCGCTACCGCCGGCTGGAGGTCATCGGCGACAAGAAGGGCGGCAAGTCGACCCTGCGGATCGGCGACCGGCCCGAACTTCTCGACCGGCTTGCATCAACGGTGGCGGTTCCACTGAAGGTCATCCAGGTGGTCCGGAACCCGTACGACAACATCGCGACCATGCACCGACGGGCGCCGCGAGCGTCGCTCGCCGATCACGTGGACCGGTACTTCCGGATGGCCGCCATCGCCGACACGGTGCGCGCGCGCATCCCGGACGAGGACTACTGCGAGATCCACCTCGAGGACCTCATCGCGGACCCGGCCGGGACGCTGACCGGCCTGTGCTCGTTCCTCGACGTGCCGGCCGAGCCCGACTACCTCGAGGCCTGCGCCTCCATCGTCTTGCCCGCTCCGCGGCAGACCCGCGCCACCGTTGCATGGACGCCCGAACTGCGCGCCACGGTCGAGGCGCGGATGGTCGACCATCCGGCGCTCGCCCGCTACCTCGACACCGCCGACGCCACGCCGGCGACGCCCTTCTCCGCCGGCGGGTCGGAGCCGATCTGAGATGAAGACCAAGAAGGCCCATCGACGGGCACTGGTGGCCGTGCCGATGCGGGCGATCCGAACCCTGCCCGGATTCCGCAGCTATCCGCTGCTGTATGTCGGGTCGGCTCTCAAGGCCCGGCGCCTGCGTGCGGACCTGGCCTCCATCCGCGCCTTCCTCCTGTTCATCGGTCACCCCCGCAGCGGCCACAGCCTGGTGGGCTCGCTGCTCGACGCCCATCCCGAGATGGCGGTGGCCCACGAACTCGACGCTCTCGACTTCGTCGCGGCCGGCTACGGTCGTGACCAGCTGTTCAGCCTCGTCCTCGACCACACCCGGCACAATGCGCAGGCAGGACGGAAGTCCTGGGGGTATTCGTATGCGGTGCCCGGACAATGGCAGGGCCGGTACCGACGCCTCGAGGTCGTCGGTGACAAGCGGGGCCGGAAGACCACGGCCCGGCTGCGCTCGCATCCAGAGCTGCTCGACCGGCTGACCGAAACCGTGCAGGTGCCGGTCAAGGTCGTGCAGGTGGTGCGAAACCCGTACGACAACATCGCCACCATGTACGCGCGCGGGCACGCGCCGCTGGAGCACCAGATCGAGTTGTACTTCACGCTCAGCGACACCACCGACAGCATTTCCGGCCGGCTCGAGGACAGCCGGTTCCACCGCCTGCATCTCGAGGATCTCGTCGCAGACGCCAAGGGGGAGCTGGCGGCGCTGTGCGACTTCCTCGACGTGTCGGCCGAGCCCGACTACCTCGGGGCCTGTGCGTCGATCGTGTTCCCGTCGGCCCATACGACCCGCTCCACGGCGCCGTGGACTCCCGAGCTTCTCGGCACGGTGGCTCGGCAATCGGCCGATCACCCGTGGCTCGGCCGCTACCGCTTCGACGAAGAGGACTGAACCGTGCGGGCCAAGACCGTCGCCAAGCGGGTGCTCCGGACCCTGGGGCTGCGCAAACCCAAGCAACCGTGGGTGCTGCCCGTTGATCAGCCGACAGATCCCGACCCGCTGCCGTCGTTCGGGTTGTCCGCCATCGTCGTCACCTGGATGGAGGCCGACGTCATCGCGGCGACCGTGCGCAACGCCTTCGCGCAGGGGTGCGACCGCGTGTTCCTCGTCGACAACGACAGCCCGGACGACACCGTCGCCGAGGCCATCGAGGCCGGAGCCGAGCTGGCGAGGACCTACTCGACGCCCCAGCTCGACGAGCCACTCAAGATCAGGCTCTTGAACGAGACCGTGGCCGACATCTCCCGTGCCGACGGTCGCGAGCACATCTGGTGGCTATGGCTCGATGCGGACGAGTTCGTCCACGGCCCGGCCGGCATGACGGTGCGCGACTACCTGGCCACCCTGGACCGACAGTTCCGGGTCGTCGGCACCCGGTACTTCAACCACTTCCCAGACCGCAAGCCCGAGTCGCTGGGCGGGTTCCACCCGCTCGACTTCCAGCCGCTGTGCCAGGAGAAGCGCGGCGACCAGTGCCGCGAGGGCCACCGCAAGCACCAGCTTCAGCGATTCGACCGGGCCGGTCCTCTCGTCACGTCGGGCATCGGGTTTCACGTGGCCCGGTCGTCGGTGGTCCTCGCCGAGCCGCCGTTGCCGACGTTCACGCACCACTTCCCCTACCGGCTCGAGGAGGCTACGCGGCTACGGTCCGAGGCGCTGTGCGGCCGGGACTCGTCCGGGGCATCGCGGGTCGACCTCTACGACCGGCAGGTGCGCGGCAACGCCGGGACCGCCTCCGACATGAGCAAGCGATTCCGGACTCTCGACCACGTCTACGCACAGGACTGGAGCCAGGTCGAGAACCTGCGTCGGAACGGCGCGACGATCGGCGTGCAGCCCGAGCCGTGGGCCACCCTGGTCGACCCCTCCGATGCCGAGTCCACACGGTGGTACACACGCGACGAGCTCGCGGCGGCACTCGCGCACGAGCGGACGCCCGCGTGAGTTCTCCGGCAGCAGCCGGCGGGGCGCTGCCGAACTTCGTCGTCATCGGCGCCATGCGGTCGGGGTCGACCTCGCTCTACAAGTACCTCCAGGACCATCCCCAGGTCTTCATGCCCCGGAAGGAGATCCACTTCTTCGATCGGAAGTGGGACCGGGGCCTGCAGTGGTACCTGACCCGTTTCGAAGGGCACGCCGGGGAGCCTGCCGTCGGCGAGGCGACGCCCACCTACCTGGCCGAACCCGTCGCCATCGACCGGATGGCGGAGGTCATCCCACAGGCTCGCCTGATCGCCATCCTGCGCAACCCGGCCGACCGGGCCTACTCGCACTACTGGATGGAGCGGATCCGCGAGCGGGAGTCGCGGTCCTTCGACGAGGCCGTCGCGGCGGAGATCGACGGGTTGCCTGGCGCATCTGCCTACCTGGCCCGCGGGCGGTACCTCCCCCAACTCGAACAGGTCTGTTCGCGCTTCCCTCGCTCGAGTCTTCACGTGGCGCTCCTCGACGATCTGCGCGACCGGCCGGGCGCGACGTATGCCCAGGTGTGCCGGTTCCTCGAGGTCGACGGGGGATACGTCACTCCTCGGCTGGGCGATCGGGTCAACCGCTTCGTGGCCTTCCGGTCGATGCGGGTGCGCGACCTACGGGGTTCACTACCGAAGGCACTGAAGATAGGGCGGATCGTCGGCAGGCTGAACGCGATCGAGGCCGATTACCCTCCGATGGGCGACGGCACCCGGGCCAGGCTGCGCAGTCACTTCGAGGCCGACAACGACGCCCTCGCGAAATGGCTCGACCGCGACCTGTCCGGCTGGGGCTGACCCCGTTACGGGGCTGGGGTCGGGTCAGCGCACCGCGCGGCGCCCACGCCGGCGTTCGCCGCCTCGAGAGGTCCCGTAGCTGCGGCCCGGATGGCGGGGAGCGCCGTGCCGGCGGCCAGGGCCGCCGCTGCCCGAGGGTGCTACGGGAACCATCTCCGGTGCGTCGGCCAACGCCCAGGTCGTGAGCGGTCCGTCGACCGATCTCGCGTCGACGTGTCTGGCCTCGACGCCCGCCCGCTTGTGGAGTCCGGTCATCGCCCACGCCTGGTCCCGCGTCGCAACGGTGACGACGGAGCCTGACGCGCCGGCCCGCGCCGTGCGTCCAGAGCGGTGCAAGTAGGACTTGGGCTCGCCGGCCGGGTCATGGTGCACGACGAGTCCGACGCCTTCGACGTGGATGCCGCGGGCGGCGACGTCGGTGGCGACGACGACCTGCGCGCGCCCGGTCCGGAACCGGTCGAGATTGCGTTCCCGCACCCGCTGTGAGAGATCACCGTGCAGGTCGACGGCGGGCACGCCGGCGTCCCCGAGGTCCTCGGCGAGCCGGGTGGCGCCCTCCTTCGTGCGGGTGAACACGATGCTGCGCGGGTTGGCGCGCACCAGCCGGATCGTCACGTCGAGCTTGGATCGGGCTGCGACGACGAGGACGTGGTGGTCCATCTCGGTCACCGAGCCCTGGTCGGGGTCGACCTCGTGCCGGACCGGGTCGGCGAGGTGTCGGCGGACCAGCCGGTCGACGTCGCCGTCGAGCGTCGCCGACAGCAGCAGGCGCTGGCCACCGGGCGGAGTCGTGGCGAGCAGGTCGGACACGACCGGGTAGAAGCCCAGGTCGCACAGGTGGTCGGCCTCGTCCAGGACCACGATCTTCACGTCGTCGAAACGGCAGGTGCCACGTCGGACCAGGTCGTCGAGGCGGCCGGGCGTGGCGACGACGATGTCGACGCCTCGAGAGAGCCGGCGGATCTGCCGGTCGTACGGTGTCCCGCCGTAGACGGTGACCATCCGCAGCCCCGATGCTTCGGCCAGCGGTTCGAGGGCGGACGTGACCTGACCGGCTAGCTCACGCGTCGGGACGATGACGAGCGCGCGGGGGCGGTTCGGGCTGCTGCGGGCACCGGCCAGCCGGGCCAGGATCGGCAACCCGAACGCCAGGGTCTTCCCCGAACCGGTCCGCGCGCGTCCCAGCACGTCCCGTCCGGCGACCGCGTCGGGGATGACCGCCGCCTGGACCGGTGTCGGCATGGTGATCCCGTCGACGCCGAGCAGCCTCACCACGCGGTCGGGAACACCGAGGGCGGGGAAGGCGGAGCTCGTGACGTCGAACCCATCGATCGCTGCGAGGCGGACCGGATCGGCGACCCGGCGGTCACGGGTCCCGTCCGACGCGCGTCCGCCGCGAGGACGGCGCGACCGGTGCGGTCGGGCGCTTCGACGGGTGTCTTGACGGTCGTCGCGGCGGCGTGGTCGGTGACCTGTGCGATCGGTGGGCAGGGTGGACTGGTCGGACGGCATGCAGGTGCTCCGTGATCGGGCGCGGGCACGCCCCGGACGCAGGCCGCGGATGCGGCGCGCGGTGAGCCAGGAGGCGCGCGTACCCGACCATCCCTGGACGCTCCATGTCCGGACACCGGGCACCGTTACGGCCCCGCTGCGTTCACAGCGAGGCCGTGGCTGTCGACGATCTTACCGGCATCGGAACGCTCGCGGGAAATCATCGGGCTGAGACCCTCGTCACGTCTCGTGCACGAACTTGGGCGCGTGCACGCCGACGACGGACGCCGACCCCCGCCCGCCCTGCTGTGCGCGGTACCTCCGCGTCGACCGGGCCGGTTCCGGCCGAAGGCGCGGAATAGGCACGCACAGCCGCGGAATCAGGTCGGCGGCGGCGGCCCGGTCGTCCCGCGCACGACGAGGCGGATCGGCACCGTCACGGTGGCCACCTGCGCGTCGATCGGGCCGGCCTGCATGAGTCGTTCGACCAGCAGGCTGGCGGCGACCCGGCCCTGCTCGCGCACCGGCTGCGCGACCGTGGTCAGATCGAACAGGCGGGACAGGTCGTGATCGTCGACGCCGATGACCGAGACGTCCTGCGGCACTCGCAGGCCGGCTCGGCGTATCGCATACAGCACGCCCATCGCGATCTCGTCGGACCACGCGACGACCGCCGTGGGCCGGGGCGGTCGCGTAGCCAGCTCGGTGGCTGCGTCCATCCCGCCGTCCACTGTGAACGCGGCCGGAACGGTCAGGCAGGGGTCGGGCTGGATCCCGCAGGTGCGGAGCGCTCGCTGGTAGCCGAGCTGGCGGTCGGGCGCGACCGGGAAGCCGAACTTGTCGGCCGGGTCGCCGCCCACGAACGCGATCCGTCGGTGACCGAGCTGGAGCAGATGCCGGGTGGCGATGTACCCCGCGTCCACGTCGTCGATGCGGACGCAGGACATGCCCGGCACGCTCGGCCCGACGACCACGACCGGGCGGTGCAGCTTCTCCAGCGCCGTCACCTCGTGCAGCGTCAGCGGCAGGCTCAGCACGAGGATGGCGTCGACCCGCTTGCTCAGCAGCTTGGTATCCAGGATGCGTCGGTGGGCCTCGTCGGTGCCGCCGACGTCGTAGAGCAGCACGTCGTACCCGTGCTCGACGAGTACCTGCTGGGCACCGTCGATAAGCGAGGTGAAGAACCACCGCCCCAACCATGGCACCACGACCCCGACCGTGTGGGTGCGCCCGGTCGGTAACCCGGCAGCACTCGGCGAGGGAACGTACCCGAGCTCTGCGGCCGCCGATCGCACGACCTCACGGGTGGTGGCGGCGACCCCGGGAAGGTCGCGCAACGCACGGGAAACCGTGGCGACCGACACCCCGGCCTTGGCGGCAACATCGGTGATGCTGCTCATGGCTGCACCGCTGTGGCGGCCCTCAGCCCTTCACGCTCCCGGCCAGCAGACCGCGGACGAAGTACCGCTGCATGGCGATGAACACGATGACCGGGACGACCATCGAGACGAACGCGCCGGCCGACAACAGATGCCAGTCGCCACCTCGGTTGCCCTGTAGCTCGGCCAACCGGACCGTCAACGGAGCCACGTCCTGGGTGCCCCCCGCGAAGACCAACGCCACCAGCAGGTCGTTCCACACCCAGAGGAACTGGAAGATGCCGAACGCCGCGATCGCCGGCATGACGAGCGGCAGCATGATCCGGGAGAAGATCGTGACGTGGCCGGCACCGTCGACGCGGGCCGCCTCGATCAGCTCGCGCGGGACTTCCTTCATGAAGTTGTGCAGCAGGAAGATCGCCAGCGGCAGGGCAAAGATCGAGTGCG
>JBOGDU010000170.1:0-18625 GCA_050743145.1 Jiangellaceae bacterium
CTATCGAGGCCAAGCGCATCGTTCTCGAGCCGTATGACCCGGCGATGGTGCAGCCGTCGAGCATAGACATCCGGCTGGACCGCTACTTCAGGGTCTTCGAGAACCACCGTTACCCGCACATCGACCCAGCGCTTGAGCAGCCCGACCTCACCCGGCTGGTGGAGGCCACCGGCGATGAGCCGTTTGTCCTGCACCCCGGCGAGTTCGTCTTGGCATCGACGTACGAGACGGTCACTCTTGGCGTCGACGTCGCGGCGAGGCTCGAAGGCAAGAGTTCAATCGGCCGGCTCGGATTGTTGACCCACTCGACGGCGGGCTTCATCGACCCGGGTTTCACCGGGCACGTCACGCTCGAGTTGTCGAACGTCGCCACGCTGCCGATCAAGCTCTGGCCCGGTATGAAGATCGGCCAGCTGTGCTTCTTCGCGCTGTCGAGTCCCGCCGAGCACCCGTACGGGTCGCAGCATCACGGGTCGCGGTACCAGGGCCAGCGAGGCCCGACGCCGAGCCGGTCCTTTCTGAACTTCGACCGGATCGACATCTGAGGTCGCCGCACTTCACCAGGCGTGGGGACGGTTCACCAGGCTCCGGAACCTGGTGAACCATCCACCAGCATGGTGAACGTGATCAACGGTCGCGCGTCGGAGGCGGTGCCCGGCCGCGTAATCTGGCGATCACGCCAGCGTTTCCGCGCAGGGGAAGGGCCGCCTCGCATGCAAGCCGCCGCGATCGTCGTCTCGGTGGTGATCACGCTCGTCGCGATCGCGCTGGCGGCGCGCGCCGTCGGCCAGATGGTCGGTGTCGTGCGGCTCGGGCAGCCCGCCGCCGGGCGCACCGACCGGCCGGCCATTCGCACGGCGACGATGCTGCGGGAGACGCTCGGGCACACCCGCATGCTCAAGTGGAGTGCGATCGGTGCGGCGCACTGGTTCGTCTTCATCGGCTTCGGGCTGCTGTTCTTCACCCTGGTGACGGCGTACGGGCAACTCGTCGAGGCCGACTTCGCGCTGCCGTTGATCGGGCACTGGCACCCGTTCGAGTGGCTGGCCGAGTTCATCACCTGGGCGATGCTGATCGGCATCGCGTTGCTCATCGCGATACGGCTCCGGTCACACCCGGCGAGGACGGGCAGGCCGTCACGGTTCACCGGCTCGACGATGTGGCAGGGCTACTACGTCGAGGCGACCGTCGTCGGTGTCGGGCTGTGCATCCTCGTGCTTCGCGGGCTCGAGTACGCGCTCGGAGCGGGCGGCCAGTCCCATTTCCCGATGACCTTCTTCATCGGCGACGCGCTCGGCGGACTGTCAACACAGACGCTGGAGAACCTCGTCTACGTCGTGGCGGCCGTCAAGATCCTCATCTCGATGGCCTGGCTGATCGTGATCGCGCTCAACATCACGATGGGCGTCGCCTGGCACCGGTTCACGGCGTTCCCCAACATCTTCTTCCGGCGGGAGGCCGACGGACGGACGGCGCTGGGCGCCGCCACCCCGCTCATGGTCCACGGTGAACCGGTCGACTTCGAGAACCTCGACGAGCTCGACGAGGATGCGATCCTCGGCGTCGGCAAGGTCGAGGACTTCTCCTGGAAGGGACTGCTCGACTTCACCACCTGCACCGAGTGCGGCCGCTGCCAGTCCCAGTGCCCGGCCTGGAACACCGCCAAGCCGCTCTCGCCGAAGCTTCTGGTCACAGGCCTGCGTGACCACGCGTATGCGAAGGCTCCCTACCTGCTCGCCGGTGGCGGCAACGACCTGGCCGGCGAGGAGCTCGCGACGCCCGAGCAGCTGGCAGACGTTCCCGCGGCCGCCCTGGCAGAGGCCGAGCGACCGCTGGTCGGGCCGGCCGACGCCAACGGCGTCGTCGACCCGGATGTCCTGTGGTCGTGCACGACCTGCGGCGCTTGCGTCGAGCAGTGCCCGGTCGACATCGAACACGTCGACCACATCCTCGACCTGCGGCGATTCCAGACCCTGATCGAGTCCGAGTTCCCGTCGGAGCTGGGGGGTCTGTTCAGGAACCTGGAGAAGTCCGGGAACCCCTGGGGGGTCAACGCGTCCAGGCGGATGGACTGGGCCACCTCGCTGTCGTTCGAGGTCCGGCAGGTCGGCGTCGACGTCGAGTCGCTCGACGACGTCGAGTGGCTGTTCTGGGTCGGATGCGCCGGAGCGTTCGAGGACCGGGCGAAGAAGACGACTCAGGCTGTGGCCGAGTTACTCCACACGGCGGGCGTCTCGTTCGCGGTGCTCGGCGACGGCGAGACCTGCACGGGCGACCCCGCCCGCCGTTCGGGCAACGAGTTCCTCTTCCAGCAGCTGGCTCTGCAGAACGTCGAGGTGCTGAGGGAGACCAGGGCCGTGAAGGTGGTGGCCACGTGTGCTCACTGCTTCAACGCGCTCAAGAACGAGTACCCCCAGCTGGGCCTCCACCTCGAGGTCGTCCACCACACTCAACTTCTCAACCGGCTCGTGCGCGACGGTCGGCTGACGCCGGTCGCGCCTGCCGAGGGCTCCGTCGCCGGTCGTCCCGTCACCTACCACGACCCCTGCTACCTGGGCCGGCACAACCAGGTATACGAACCGCCGCGAGAGTTGGTCGGTGCCCTGCCGGGCGTCGAGCTTCGCGAGATGACCCGCAGCGGGTCGCGCTCCTTCTGCTGCGGCGCCGGCGGCGCGCGGATGTGGATGGAGGAGCGCATCGGCAAGCGCATCAACACCGACCGCACCGAGGAGGCATTGGCCACCGGCGCCGAGGCAATTGCGATCGGGTGCCCCTTCTGCCAGATCATGCTCGCCGACGGGCTGACCGCCGCACAGGCGGCCGGGCAGGGTGAGGGTGTCGAGGTCCTCGACGTGGCCCAACTCCTCCTCGCGGGAATCCGGCGCGGGTCTGCCGACCGTGTCCGTGCGGAATAGCGCACTGGCGACCAGGGATGGCGCCTCTCTGCGCCATATGTGACGTCGAAGTGGCTTGACATGGTGCCTATATGACGTCACTATGACGTCATGAACCTCATGCCTTTCGTCGACACCCTCCGCCGGGACCTCGCGGCCGCGGGGGAGGCCGCATCGGCCGAGGTGAGCGATGCCGTCGAGCGCCTGTCCTACGCCCTCGAACCCTCGGCCCGGCTGGTCCTGCTCGACGCGCTGGGTACCGCGGCCGCCGAGGTGTCCGCCCAGTTGCCCACAGCAGTCGTCGAGGTCCGGCTGCGTGGCCGCGACGCCGACTTGGTCGTCAACGACCCCGGCGAGTCGATGGCCACACCCCCTCCGCCCCCCTCCCCGCCACCCCCACCGGCCCCCGAGGGCGACGAGGGGACATCGAGGATCTCGTTCCGCCTCCCCGAGTCGCTGAAGTCCCGGGTCGAGGACGCGGCCGCGGCCGGGGGCCTGTCTGTCAACGCATGGCTGGTCCGCGCCGTGACCCAGACCCTCGACGGGCCGGCACCCGGCGTATCGATCCGCGTCGGCCGGCACATGACCGGCTGGATGCGCTGAACCTCTCATTCGAAGGAGATCACCATGACCACCAAGTACCCGCGAACCTTTCCGGTCGCAGGCCCACTGTCCTTGTCCGTCCGGCTTGGCGCGGGCGAGTGTGTCGTCTCGGCCGCCGACGTCGACCAGGCCGTCGTCGACCTGCAGCCGATGACGGACGGCGACGGCGCCGCGCTCGCCGCCATCGAGGAGACCCGGGTGGACCTCCTGGGCAACGAGCTGCGGATCAAGACTCCACGCTCGTCCGGCTCCGGTGTCTTCCGCCGCAGCCCGGCCATCCTGGTCCGGGTGACGGTACCGACCGGCACCAGCGTGGACGCCGAGACGGGGTCGGCCGGGATCCGGATCGACGGGTCGGTCGGTGCGATCGACGTCCAGACCGGTTCTGGCGACCTGGTGGCCGGCAGCTGTGGCGACGTCCGGGTACGGACCGGCAGCGGCGACGTTGAGATCGACGAGGTTCATGCTGCGTCGGTCAAGTCCGGCTCGGGCGATATCACCATCGGCCGTAGTGCGGGCGGCGTGGAACTGCACGGCGCGTCGGGCGACGTCCGCGTGGGCGAGGTGGGCGGCGACGTGCGTGTGTCCACCAGCTCCGGCGACGTCGAGCTCGGCACGACCAGGGGCGCGGTCTCGGCGAAGACCGCTTCGGGCGACGTCGCTTTCCGGCGCGCCGCCGAGGGCGAGCTGACGGTGTCGACGGCCTCCGGCGATGTCGTCGTCGGCGTTCCGGAGGGCACGGCCACGAAACTCGAGTGCTGGTCGGCAAGCGGCAGCGTGCGCTCACAGCTCGAGCCGGCCGAGGCGCCGGCCGACAGCGACCGCCGCCTGTTCGTCGTCGTCCGGACCGCCAGCGGTGACGTCACGATCACACGAGCCGCGTAGCGGTGGTTTGTCGGTGCCCCGTCCTAGGTTGACGAGTACCGGAGGAGGAGACATGTTGCCCCACACCTACGACGCGTTCGGGCTGCGTCACGACGATCGGGCCGCGGCCTACGAGGCGGCCGAACGCGAACGCGCCGCCCTGCGCGTTCGGCGTGCGCTACGGATGGAGCGCTGGGCCCGCCGCTCGGTCCGGCTGTCCAACCACCTCGACCGGCTGGCGCGGGTGCAGCGAGCCCGGCTGTCCTGAGCCGGCGGACAACGCCGTGTCCTGCCGCCCCCGACCCGTAGCGTGATGCGATGCGAATCCGAGCGTTCAGCGTCGACGACGTCGAAGACTGCGGCCGACTGTTGGCCGCCCGCCACCGCCGCGACCGGTCCGCCGAGCCGGCGCTGGCCGAGCGGTACGAGAGTCCCGAGGTTTGTGCCCGGCTGATCCGTGACTCGCTCGACCAGCGGGCCGAGGGCGCGGTTGCGCTCGACCGTGACCACCTTGTCGGCTACCAACTCGCGATTCCGGGCGACGACCTGCGCGGCCGCCACGTCTGGTCCGGGCTCGAGCACCACGCGACTGCTCCCGACTCCGGCCCGGAGATCGCCCGTCATCTCTACGCGAACCTGGCCGCGGGATGGGTGTCCGACCGACGGCTCCACCACTACGCCCTCGTCCCCGTCGCCGACGTCGATCGATGGCTGGCCCTCGCATTCGGGCACGAGCAGGTCCACGCCATGGGATCCACGAACGTTCCGGAGACCTTGCAGGCGCACGGCAACTCGCGCTCGGACTTCTCCGTGCGGCAGGCAGGGCCTGACGACCTCGATGCCGTTCAGCCGGTGTCGCGGTTGATCGCCGACTCCAATGTGGCCTCACCCGTCTTCGCCTATGTCGACCAGTCCTTCTACGACGATCTCCGCCCCAGCCTTCGGGAGACGCTCGAGGACGAGACCGTCACCGTCTGGATCGCCGAGGATGCCACCGAGGTGCTGGGGTTCGTCGCGGTTCGGCCCATCCCTGCCGACGAGGGCACGATGCTCAAGCCGGCCGGCACGGTCGAGTTGATCGTCGCCGCTACGCTGCCGACGGCTCGCGGAAGAGGGGTCGGTCGCACGCTGTGTGAGCGCGCGCTCGCGGAGTCCGCGACACAGGGCCTCGAGATATGCGTCGTCGACTGGCGGGCCGCCAACCTCACGGCCTCGGTGTTCTGGCCGCGTCGCGGGTTCCGCCCCACCGCGTACCGCCTGCACCGCCTGATCGATCCCAGGGTGGTCTCCGGGGCAGCCGCAGGCGACTGAAGGTCTAGCCCGGACCACCTTCGATGCCCGCCAGAAGCTGGGCAGGCTCGAAGGCGTATCCGACCATCCAGGCGGGCTGTACCCGCAGATAGACGATCTCGTCGCCCCAGCTCGACGGTGAACTGCCGTAGTGGCCGACGAGGTGCTGCTCGATCGCGTCGAAGTCGGCATGCGTGGGCGTGAGGAACTCGGCCTCGCCGTGCACGAAGACGCCGAGGTCGTCGCCACGGATGTGCGCGACGCTGACAGCGGGGCGAGCTCGCAGATGGTGGGCCTTTGCTGCCGTGCCGGAGGTGGTGAACACCCAACGGGCGTGCCAGAAGTGTCCGTCCACGCCGCTGATCCGCGGCTCGTGCCGCGCGGTGACGGTTGCTGCGGACAGCGTGCACATGCCGGTGAGCACGCGCACCAGTTGTGGCGCGGTCAATGTGTGCTCGCCCGGCGTGACGATGGAGCGCAGGTGCTCGGTCGAGCGTCGCAGGGACGCGTCCATGAGTTCCTGCAACGCCGCGAGTTCGGCCTCGGTCTCGTACATGGCCGCCACTGTGCCCCTCGCCGCCGACACCGTCGACCGGTCAGGCCGGGCGTCGGCAGCGGCCGGCACCTACCTCAGACGGCTGGAGGCTGTTCGCGGGGACGATCGTCGCCGAGCTGCTCCGTGGCCGGATCCGTTACCGGAGCCGCAGGGGCCGCATACGGTGGCGTGGCGGCTTTGGGCTCGGCCACCGAGCGCGGAGCGCTCGCCGTTCCAGTACCCGGGGCGCTGACCCGGGCGTTGTCGATCGCCTCGCTGCCGCCCGCGGCCGTGAACGCGACGTAGGCCACGTAGCCCAGGACGATCAGCAGAATCAGGCCGAGCCAAGCGCCGATGCCGGTGTCGCCGAGGACGTCGAGGAAGAGGAACAGCGTGAGCAACGCAATCACGGCCGCGAGCACCGCGGTGACCAGGTCGTGCTTGACGCCGAACTCGGGTGCGTTGCCGGTGAGGCGCAGAACCTCCCAGGCGATGAGGACGATGAGAAGGATCCCCATGAACGTGCCCAGGCCGCTGTCCCACGCGTTCGCCGTAGCACTGATGTCGAGTTCTTCGACTGAGACCGACAACCACGGGAGGAAGAGGTCGATGAACAGCAGGACGGCGCCGCCGAGGGCGAGCTTGCGATAGAGCGGAAGCTCCGCGAAGCCGGATGTAGTTGCCACGAGAACTCCTCTGCAGGGGGCGAATCCGGATGCGCGCCACATCATCTCGGATCTTGGTTCGTGCACAAGGGTTCTGGCCACAGTTTCCGTCTGTGTTCGTTGTCGTTGCCGCTACCGGTCCACCGGTCAGGGCACTCCGGTTGCCGGCCTGTGGTCACAATGGCGCCATGGGTGTCCATGAGGCGAACGGGGACGGCAGGGCCGCCGGCGTGCTCGTGGCCGTTGGGTCGGGAGCGCTCTCGGCGGCGGACGTCGTCGACGTGGCCCGGCACGGCGCCGGCGTCGAGCTCACGGGCGAAGCATTGGCCCAGATGGCGATGAGCCGCGAGGTCGTCGACCACCTCGCCGTCGCCGACGTGCCGTACTACGGCGTCTCCACCGGATTCGGGGCCTTGGCCACGCGCCACATCGCGCCGGACCTGCGGGGCCGGCTTCAGCGCAGCCTGATCCGGAGCCACGCGGCCGGGTCCGGGCCCGAGGTCGAACGCGAGGTCGTCCGGGCGCTGATGCTGCTGCGGCTGTCGACCATGGCCACCGGCCGCACCGGTGTCCGGACGACGACCGCGACGGCATACGCGGC
Organism: Jiangellaceae bacterium; assembly: GCA_050743145.1. Taxonomy (GTDB): domain Bacteria; phylum Actinomycetota; class Actinomycetes; order Jiangellales; family Jiangellaceae; genus DASRTE01. The sequence goes on from JBOGDU010000170.1 coordinate 7,453, forward strand.
GATGATCGACGCCGGCATCACGCCCGTCGTGCATGAGTACGGGAGCCTGGGATGTTCGGGCGATCTCGCGCCACTGGCCCATTGCGCGCTCGCGCTGATGGGCGAGGGCGAGGTGCGGACGGCCGGCGGCGAACTGGTCCCGGCCGCTGCGGCCCTGCGGGCCGCCGGCATAGAACCGGTCGAGCTCGCCGAGAAGGAGGGCCTCGCCCTCATCAACGGCACCGACGGCATGCTCGGCATGCTGGTGATCGCGGCGCACGACCTGAGGCTGCTCCTGCGGACCGCCGACGTGGCGGCGGCGATGAGTGTCGAGGCCCTCCTCGGCACCGACCGTGTCTTCGCCGCCGACCTGCAGGCCCTGCGTCCGCATCCCGGTCAGGAGGCTTCGGCGGCCAACCTGCGTGCACTGCTCGAGGGCTCCGGCATCGTCGCCAGTCACCGCGGTCCCGAGTGCACGCGCGTGCAGGACGCCTACTCCCTGCGCTGCTCGCCTCAGGTCCACGGAGCGGCCCGCGACACCCTGGACCATGCCGAGGTCGTCGCCGGCCGCGAACTCGCCGCCGCGGTCGACAATCCCGTCGTGACGCTCGACGGACGGGTCGAGTCGAACGGCAACTTCCACGGTGCACCGGTCGGGTACGTCCTGGACTTCCTGGCGATCGCCACGGCCGACGTGGCCAGCATGAGCGAGCGGCGCACCGACCGGTTCCTCGACGTCGCCCGCAGCGGCGGCCTCCCGGCGTTCCTCGCCGACGACCCCGGCGTCGACTCCGGCCACATGATCGCCCAGTACACACAGGCGGCGATCGTGTCGGAGCTGAAACGGCTGGCCGCTCCGGCATCGGTCGACTCGATCCCGTCCAGTGCCATGCAGGAGGACCACGTCTCCATGGGCTGGAGCGCAGCGCGCAAGCTGCGGCGATCGGTCGACGGGCTGGCCCGCGTTCTCGGCGTCGAGATCCTCACCGCCGCCAGGGCCATGGACTTGCGGGCACCGTTGGAGCCCGCGGCAGGGACCGGAGCCGTCCGCGACGCCGTCCGAGCGGTCGTCGACGGACCGGGCCCCGACCGGCACCTCGCTCCCGAGATCGACGCTGTCGCCGACCTGGTCCGATCCGGCGCCGTCGTCGCGGCTGCGGAGACGGCGGTCGGCCCGTTGCGATGAGCTGCGGACACCGATCCGAGGCCGCGGTTAGTGTGCGCAGGTGAGGCGCCCGCGCAGAGCGGACCGGAGGAGGCGCTCATGACCACCGCTGGCCCGCGAACGGTCCGCGCACCACGCGGCACGACGTTGACCGCGCGGGGATGGCCCCAGGAAGCCGCGCTGCGGATGCTGCAGAACAACCTGGACCCCGAGGTCGCCGAGCACCCCGAGGAGCTCGTCGTCTACGGCGGCACCGGTCGTGCGGCCCGCGACTGGCCCAGTTTCGAGGCCCTCGTCCGCACCCTGACAACGCTGGAGCGCGACGAGACCATGCTCGTCCAGTCCGGCCGGCCGGTCGGCGTCATGCGGACGCACGAGTGGGCGCCGCGGGTGCTCATCGCCAACTCCAACCTGGTCGGCGACTGGGCGACGTGGGAGGAGTTCCGCCGTCTCGAGGCCCTCGGCCTGACCATGTACGGCCAGATGACCGCCGGCTCGTGGATCTACATCGGGACCCAGGGGATCCTCCAAGGGACCTACGAGACGTTCGCGGCCGTGGCGGCGAAGCGGTTCGACGGAACCCTCGCCGGGACGATCACACTGACCGCCGGGCTGGGCGGTATGGGGGGAGCGCAGCCGCTCGCCGTCACGATGAACGGCGGCGTCGCCATCGTCGTCGAATGCGATCCGTCCCGCATCGAACGCCGGATCGAGCACCGCTACCTCGACCTGGAGGCGTCGTCCGTGGACGAGGCGCTCCGCCTCGCGTACGAGGCGCGCGATTCCCGGCGGCCGTTGTCGATCGGCGTTCGCGGAAACGCGGCAGCGGTCGTCCCCGACCTGCTCCGGCGCGGTGCCGAGGTCGACGTCGTCACGGACCAGACCTCCGCCCATGACCCGTTGGCGTACCTGCCCATCGGTGTCGCCTTCGAGGACTGGGCTGCCCAGCGCGACAAGGACCCCGCCGGCCTGACCACCCGGGCCCGTGAGTCGATGGCGACGCATGTCGAAGCGATGGTCGGGTTCCTCGACGCGGGCGCCGAGGTGTTCGACTACGGCAACTCGATCAGAGGCGAGGCGCAACTGGCCGGATACGAGCGCGCCTTCGACTTCCCGGGCTTCGTGCCCGCGTACGTCCGCCCGCTGTTCTGCGAGGGCAAGGGCCCGTTCCGGTGGGCGGCGCTATCCGGCGACCCGGCGGACATCGCGGCCACCGACGCCGCCGTGCTCGACCTGTTCCCGGGCAACGAGTCGCTCGCCCGATGGATCCGGCTTGCCGGTGAACGCGTGCACTTCCAGGGCCTGCCGGCTCGGATCTGCTGGCTCGGCTACGGCGAGCGCGACCGCGCCGGCGAGCGCTTCAACGACATGGTCGCGTCGGGAGCCGTCCAGGCGCCGATCGTGATCGGCCGCGACCACCTCGACTGCGGGTCGGTGGCCTCGCCGTACCGCGAGACCGAGGCGATGGCGGACGGATCCGATGCGATCGCCGACTGGCCGTTGCTCAACGCGCTCGTCAACACCGCCTCCGGTGCCACCTGGGTGTCGATCCACCACGGCGGCGGCGTCGGCATCGGGCGGTCGATCCACGCGGGACAGGTGACGGTGGCGGACGGGTCACCGCTCGCCGCCGAGAAGATCGCCCGGGTGCTCACCAACGATCCCGGCATGGGGGTCATCCGGCACGTCGACGCCGGGTACGAGGCGGCCGTTGCCGTCGCCGACGATCGCGGCGTCCGCATCCCGATGCAGGAAGGTCCTTGACCGTGCTGGACGTGATGCTTCCATCCCGTCCAGCACTCCGCTGCTCTCGGTCCGTGGCTGACGTCTCGTGAGCTTTGACGGGCTTTGGGATTCGCTGCTGCCCGTGGGGCGGCACGCTGCGACCGGGGGGTATCGGCGGGTTGCGTGGGGGGCGGCCGATCTGGAGTGTCGGGAGTGGTTCGTCGATGCGGCCGCGGGCCGTGGGCTCGACGTCGAGACCGACGCCAATGGGAACCTCTGGGCGTGGTGGGGTGATCCGGGCCTCGGCGACGCGGTGGTCGTCGGTTCGCACCTGGACTCGGTTCCGGACGGTGGAGCGTTCGATGGTCCGCTGGGGGTTGTCTCGGCATTCGCGGCAATCGATGTGGTGCGCGACCGAGGCGTCGTACCCGCCCGGCCGGTCGGGGTGGTCGCCTTCTCCGACGAGGAGGGCGCGCGGTTCGGGGTCGCGTGCGCGGGCTCGCGGCTGATGACCGGTGCGCTGCCGCCGGAGCGCGTGCACTCGCTTACCGACGACGGTGGTACGACCATGGCGGAGGCCATGCGTGCGGGTGGACATGATCCGGCTCATGTCGGGCCGGAGCCCGATCGGCTGGGTCGGATCGGCTGCTTCGTCGAACTCCACGTCGAACAGGGCCGCGCCCGGCCGGTGGCGACCGGAGCCGCGGTTCCGACCACTAACGAGCCGCACGGCCTGGTGGAGCTTGGAGCACCGGTCGGCGTGGGGACGGAGATCTGGCCGCACGGCCGCTGGCGCTTCGACTTCGCTGGACGGGCAGACCACGCCGGCACCACGCGGCTCGAGGACCGCATCGACCCGATGATCGCGTATGCCGCCGCCGTCATGACCGCCCGCGATGCAGCCGAGCGTCACGGCGCGCTCGCTACCTTCGGTAAGGTCCTGGTCGAGCCGAACGGCGTCAACGCGATTCCGTCGCGTGTGGTCGCGTGGCTCGACGCGCGCGGCCCGGACCAGGCTGGCATACGCGCCGTCCTTGGGGAGTTGTCAGGCCTGACAACTCGGCAGCCTGAGGCGATTCCCGGCAGCGGCCTGACAGGTGCGGCTGTCACGGTGGGTGCGGAGTCGTGGACGCCTGGCACGGTCTTCGACGTCGCGCTGAGGGACCGGTTGGCCGCGCTGCTGGGTGACGCGCCGCTGCTGCCGACCGGCGCGGGCCACGACGCGGGCGTCCTCGCCGCCGCCGGCGTCCCCTCGGGCATGCTCTTCGTCCGCAATCCCACCGGCGTCTCCCATTCGCCGGCCGAGCACGCCGATCGCGACGACTGTCTGACCGGCGTCGACGCCCTCGCCCGGGTGATCGAGGATCTGGGGTGACGGCGTACTGGTGCGAGCAGGCCTGGCTGCCGGACGGCGTGGCCGACCGCGTCAGGGTCACGACCGCCGCCGACGGTGACATCCGCACCGTCGAGACAGCCGCGCCGCGCCCAGGAGACACCCTGCTCGCCGGGATCGTCCTGCCCGGCTTCGCCAACGCCCACTCGCACGCGTTCCACCGGGCGCTACGGGGGCGTACCCACGCGGGCGGCGGCACGTTCTGGACCTGGCGCGACCACATGTACGAAATCGCCGGGCGGCTCGATCCCGACTCGTACCGGGAGCTGGCGACTGCGGTTTATGCCGAGATGGCACTGGCCGGGGCCAGCTGTGTCGGCGAGTTCCACTACGTCCACCACCGCCCGGACGGAGGGCCGTACGACGAACCCAACGCGATGGGCCATGCGCTGCGTGACGCCGCCCGCGCCGCCGGGATCCGCCTGACCTTGCTCGACACCTGCTACCTGGCCGGGGGAATCGGCGAACCGCTCTCGTCGGCGCAGCGGCGTTTCGGCGACGGTGACGCTGCGCGGTGGGCGGAGCGGGTCGACTCTCTGGCGCCCGACGTGTCGACCCGGATCGGCGGCGCGATCCACTCCGTGCGCGCTGTACCGGCCGACCAGATCGCCACCGTGGTGGAGGCCACGGCGGGCCGTCCCCTGCACGTCCATCTGTCCGAACAGCCGGACGAGAACGAACAGTGCCGCGCCGCGTACGGCAGGACGCCCGCCACGCTGCTGCACGAGCACGGCGCCCTCGGACCGGACACCACCGCCGTGCATGCCACTCATCTCGGCCACGACGACGTCCTGGTGCTGGGCGACGCGCGCGTGACCGCCTGCCTCTGTCCCACCACGGAGCGGGACCTCGCCGACGGGATCGGACCGGCCAGGGCGCTGCGGGACGCCGGCACGCCGCTCGCGCTCGGGTCCGACCAGCACGCCGTCGTGGACCTGTTGGAGGAGGCCCGCGCCATGGAGATGCACGAACGGCTCGCCAGCCGCCGACGTGGCCGCTTCACCCCAACCGAACTGGTCACCGCATTGACCTCTGCCGGCCACTCCGCACTGGGCTGGCCGGAGGCGGGTCGGATCGCCACTGGATCACCGTGCGATCTCGTGGCGATCCGCCTCGACACCCCTCGCACGGCCGGCGTCGCCCCCGAGCAGATCGTCATGGCGGCAACGACCTCGGATGTCGACACCGTCGTCGTCGGCGGCCGGACCGTGGTACAGGAAGGTCGGCACGTGCTCGGCGACGTCGGCAGGCTTCTCGGTGACGCGGTCGACGCGATCCGGCCGGGGCTGTGAGCGGTGGGCGCCGACTACCGGGCGGCCCGGCGCTCTTTCACCGTGCGGGTGAGCAGCGGCACCGCCGTGGCAACGATCAGCATGTTGAAGACGAGCTGCGTCGAGACCAGGGCACGGGCGAGCTGGCTCTGTGCCGAGACGTCGCCGAACCCTGTCGTCGTCGCGACCGTCAGGCTGTAATAGAGCGCGTCGACGCGCGTCGTCAGGTCGCTGAACTCACCCGACTGAGCGGTGCTGACCGCGTAGTACGTGAGAGCGAACAGGAGCACCGCCAGCACGATCGCGAGTGCCAGGCTGTCGACCCTGATGTCGGCGTCACGCGACGCGAGGTGCCGACGCATCTGCCGTCCGATGACGAGTACGACGAACGTGAGCCCGACCGCGTAGGAGAACAGCCGGAACGCGAACGATCCCTCGAGCGGCATGAGGAAGTACGCGGCCACAAGTACAGCCACCTCGGCGGCTAGCAAGCCGAGTCGAACGCTGCCGGCCTCTCGGTGCGAGGCGGTCTCGGTCACATTCGTGAGGGTACGGCCGGCCCGGCCCCACACGCGTGAGGCCGGGCCGGTGGACGCATCAGCTGTGGTCGAGTGAGGGCAGTCGGCGCAGCCACCCCGGCATCCACCAGTTCCGCTCGCCCAGCAGGCTCATAGCAGCGGGCAGGAGTACGGCCCGCACGAGCGTCGCATCGATGAGGATCGCGGCTGCGAGCCCCACCCCCATCTGCTTGAAGTCGAGCGGGGACAGTGTGGCGAAGATCGAGAAGACGGCGACCATCACCAGCGCAGCGCTCGTCACCACCCCGGCCGACTTCGTGATGCCCTGTGCGATCGCATCGCGCGTCGACAAGCCGGCACGATGACCTTCCCTGATCCGGCTGACGACGAACACGTGGTAGTCCATCGACAGCCCGAACAGGATGACGAACAGGAACAACGGAAGCCAGGTGATGACCGCGCCGTTCGAGGTGAAATCGAGCAGCCCTTCGGCCCAGGTGTTCTGGAACACCAGCACCAGCAGCCCGTACGCCGCAGCGACCGAGAGCAGGTTCAGCGCTGCGGACGTCAGGGCGATCGCCAGCGATCGGAACGCCAGGACCAGGACGAGCACCGTCAGCAGCAACACGAAGCCGATGACCAGAGGCAGCCGTTCGGACAGGACGTCGCGGAAGTCGATGTCCCAGGCGATCTCTCCGGTGACACCGGTGTCGACCCCGGGAACCGCACCGACCGTCTGCGGCACGAGGCTCCTCAGTTCCTCGAGCGATCCGCGGCTCTGGGGGTCGTCCGCGTTCGATGCCGCCGGGACGCTGAATCGAGCGACCTGGCCGCCCTCGGCGTACTCGACCTCGGGCACGACGCCCGCCGTGGCGAAGAATGCTGTGCCGGCGTCGGTGTGCGACGTGAGTTGGGCGACGGCGGCGTCGACGGCCGGAGCGTCCAATGCCGAGCCGTCCTCCGACCAGACGGCCACGGTGTGGGCCGTGCCCTCGGACGGGTACGCGTCGGTGATCCGCTGGTAGGTCTGGACCTCCGGGACCGAGTCCGGCATGTCGTCGATGCCCGGGTTGGACAGCGTCATACCCAGCGCCGGCGCCGCCAGCGCCGCGAGTGCTGCCACGCCGAGCGTCAGGGCCACGATCGGGCGACGCAGGACGGGACGCAGGACGGCCGGCCAGAATCGCGAGGCACCGTTACGGCGGGCCAGCCGCCACAGCAACGGTATCCGCGGCCGGTCGACCCAGCGGCCGAGAATCGACAGCAGCGCCGGAAGTACGGTCACCGACCCGAGCACGGCAACGGACACGACCAGGATCGTTCCCATGGCGAACGACGAGAAGATCGAGAAGCCGGACAGGAACATGCCCGACATCGCGACCGCGACGGTGATGCCCGAGACGACGACGGCGCGGCCCGAGGTTGCGGCGACGACCGAGATCGCGTGCTCGACGGAGTCGCCCTTGGCGCGTTCCTCACGGTCGCGGCGGATGTAGAACAGCGAGTAGTCGACACCGACGGCCATGCCGACGAGCAGGACGACCGATGAGAGCAGATCGTTCGTCGGCACGAGGTAGGACGCGAACGCCGACAGGCCCAATGCGGCTCCGACCGACGACAGCGCCAGCAGGATCGGCACGCCGGCGGCGATGAGCGCGCCGAAGACGACGAGCAGGATCGCGAGCGTCACCGGGACGGACAGGAACTCGGCCTTGGCGAAGTCGTCCTCGTAGACCTTGTCGAGGGCGTCGCCGATGGTGTTGTCGCCTACCTGCTCGATGCGCAGGTCCGGGTGGGCGGCGGCGAGACCGGTCACGACCTGCTTGACGTCGCGGGCCGCATCGGCGGCCGTTTCGGCCTGCTCGTCGTCGGTGCCGGTGCCCTCGACGAGCGACACCTCCACCAGCTGTGACGTGCCGTCCGACGACGGCATCGGATCGGAGACTGCGGCGACACCGGACAGGGTGGAGAGGTCGCCGTTCAGCTCAGCGAGCGCCGCGTCCGCCGCGGCCGCATCGAGCCGGCCGCCGGCCGCATTCTGGATCAGCACCGATTCGCGGGGGACGTCGCCGAACTCGGCGTCGAGGAGCGCACGGTCGGCGGCGGCGGAAGCGCCGATCGTCTCCTCTCCCTGGTCGATCTCCTTTGCTCCGACGGCCCCGCCGCCGACGATCGCGGCGGCGACGAAGGCGATCCAGAGGAGCAGCGCCGTCCAGCGGTGGCGTGCGCTCCACGTGGCGACGGCGACGATCGGACCTCTGGGGCGGGCCGGTTCCGGCGGTGTGGACGGTTCGGGTCTGGGGATGGTGGTGGTCGTGGTCGAGGCGGTCATGGGATCTCCCCCGGAGGGTCAGCGAGTGGTCGCTAGAAGCCTCGTCGCCGATCGTCGTGAGCGCAGTCGGGAATGATCCCGAAATCCGGATAGGGGTATCCCCAAGATCCACCCTGGGGTTTCCCTGGGGCCGGCGAGGGGTCTCCGCGGCGACGGTCATCCGTGAGTCGATTCGCGCCGTGACCCGTTCGCTCTGTCACCGTTCGTCCTCGCCGAACTCGACTACGTCGTCGGCACGCGGTTCGGCGGATCGCCACGCTGGACCGCCGCCATTTCGAGGTGCTGCGCCCGTTGCAGGGAGACCGCTTCACCGTGGTGCCGTGACCTTCGCCGGTCGATCACTCCCGCGACGCCCAGGCCGAGCACGATGACGACGCCGCCGACGATCCCGTCGACGATGTAGTGGTTCGCCGTGAGGACGATCGACGCGAACATCAGCACCGGGAGAACCACGCCCGACGCCCGGACGACGCGATGCCGAGCGAGGGTGACCCAGACGACACCGACCAGCAGGATCCAGCCGAAGTGCAGGCTCGGCATGGCGGCGTACTCGTTGACCAGTGCCGGCGTGTTCATGCTCCGATAGGTCGTCGCGTGCTGGGTGATCGTGTCGATGAACCCGTGCTCCGGAACGAACCGTGGCGGGGCCAGGGGGTAGAAGGCGAACAGCACGAGGCTGAGGGCGCCCGAGGCGAGGACCGCGTTTCGGATCCGTGGGTAGGCCTCCGGTCGGCGCAGCAGCAACCACACCAGGGTGAGCACCACGATGGGCCAGAAGGCGATGTAGACGGCGTTGGCCGCGCCCACGACGAAGTCGTTGTCGATGATCGCTCGTTGGAGCGCCGGTTCCACGAACAGACCCACCGACCGCTCGAATGAGATGACCTGCTCGGCATTGTCGAACGCGGCGTCCACGCGGTCGTTGGCGGGTCCCCTGACCAGCGTGTACAGGAGTACGGCGGTTCCAATGAGGACACCCTCGCGGGTGAGCGCCGATACGCTGCGGAGACCGCGGTCACCCGCGGGCGTGGGGCCGACCCGACCTCCGGCGCGTTCCAGTGTGCGAACGGTCACGGCGACCCCCCAGGCGTCGGACGATTCCGATGCTTCCGAGCCTGTGCGCCGGACGGCTCGGACGCAGTCGGGAATGCTCCCCATTTCCGACTCGGGGTGACCCTCCATCTCCCGGAGGAACCCACGTCCATATGAAGAATGACTCGTGATGTCCACCGGATTTCTGCAGGGTCGGCGCGGCGAGCAACGGCCCGCCCTACCGTTGGGCGCGTGTCGACGACGCTGCTGGACGGGATCGGACTGCTCGTCACAGGCTCGCCGGAGCACGGCGACGGTTCGGTGCTGGGCGAGATCGTCGGCGCCGCCCTCGTCGTCGACGGCGCCGGCCTGGTGGCCTGGGTGGGGCCGTCCGGGCGGGCTCCGGCCGCTGATACCCGGGTCGATGCGGGTGGGCGTTGCGTCGTCCCCGGCTTCGTCGACAGTCACGCACACCTGGTCTTCGCCGGCGACCGCGCCGCCGAGTTCGACGCACGCATGGCCGGCCGCCGGTACGAGGCAGGGGGCATCCGGACGACGGTGACGGCCACCCGGGCGGCATCGGACGAGGAGTTGACGGCCAATCTGGTCTGGCTGCTCGCGGAGATGAGGCGGCAGGGCACGACGACGGTCGAGATCAAGAGCGGGTACGGCCTGACCGTCCAGGACGAGACCCGGTCACTGGCGTTGGCCCGCAGGTACACCGACGAGACGACCTTCCTGGGCGCACACGTGGTGCCGGCCGAGTACGCCGACGACCCGGACGGGTACGTCGGTCTCGTCACCGGGGAGATGCTCGAGGCATGTGCGCCGCATGCGCGGTGGGTCGACGTGTTCTGCGAGCGGGGGGCGTTCGATGCGGCCTCTGCACGGGCTGTGCTGACCGCGGGGATCGCGAAGGGCCTGCAGGCGCGGGTCCACGCGAACCAGCTCGGGCCCGGACCCGGTGTCCGCCTCGCCTGTGAGCTCGATGCGGCCAGCGTCGATCACTGCACGTACCTGTCCGGCACCGACATCGACGCCCTGGCGTCGTCCGGCACCGTAGCGACACTCCTGCCCGGCGTGGAGTTCTCGACCCGATCGCCCTATCCCGACGCCCGCCGCCTGATCGAGGCCGGCGTGACCGTCGCCCTGGCGAGTGACTGCAATCCCGGCTCGTCGTACACGTCCTCGATGCCGTTCTGCATCGCGCTGGCGGTACGCGAGATGCGGATGACGCCGGCGGAGGCGGTGTGGTCGGCGACGGCCGGTGGTGCCGCGGCACTGCGTCGAACCGATGTGGGCCGGCTCATCCCCGGCGTCCGGGCCGACCTGGCCGTCCTGGACGCCCCGACCTACGTCCATCTCGCCTACCGTCCCGGCGTCCCCCTCGTCACCTCCGTGTGGCGTTCCGGTCGCCCAGAATGATCACGTCAAGAGGGTCTCTGGGTCCGATGCCAGGTCTGCAGACCAGGCAAAGGGGGGACGGACCCTCTTGACGTGATCATTCGGCGAGCGGCGAGCGGCGGGCGCCCACACGAAGCGTGCTGGCGTTCTCAGGTGCGGGAAGGGGGCCGGTCGGTGACGAGTGCAGCGGCGGAACGTGATGCGAACGCGGCGATCGCTTCCAACGGGCCACGGCCGATGAATCCGCGCCATGGCACGGCGACGGCCACCGCGATCAGCACGTGCCAGAGGAACGCGTCGGGGATGGTGCGGGGCAGCGCTGTCGAGAGCAGCACGACGTGCAGCGTGTACAGC
>JBOGDU010000171.1:0-4258 GCA_050743145.1 Jiangellaceae bacterium
GCAGCGTGTCTTGGAGTGCATCCTCGGCATCCTGGAAGGATCCGAGCATCCGGTAGCAGTGCACCTGTAGCTCTCGGAGGTGCGGCTCGGTCAGCTCTCGGAACGCGTCGCCGTCCCCGGCCCGCGCTCTTGAGATCAGGTCGGCTGTCACCACCCTCACGGTCGCGTCACCCTCCTCCCGCACCTTGTCGCACTTCCATCCTGTATAGACACCGGCCGAGAGGCGAACTGGGCGGTTGGTGGGCGCCCACTTTCCCGACATCGCGGTGTCTGCATCATCGACGGCTCTGACGATCCGGACGTCGACGGGTGGAGAGAAAGGAACCAGAGATGATGCTGAAGGACAAGGTTGCGGTGATCTACGGAGCCGGAGGTGCGATCGGCGGTGCTGTCGCACGCGCCTTTGCGAGCGAGGGGGCCGAGCTCTCTCTCACCGGGCGCCTCCGGGCACCGGTCGAAGCGGTCGCTAGGGACGTGGTCTCCGCCGGCGGATCCGCCGAGGCGGCGGCGGTCGACGCTCTCGACGAGCAGGCTGTGGACAAGCACCTACAGTCCGTGATCGACAAGACGGGCCGCGTCGATATCTCGTTCAACGCGGTCGGGATTCCGGATACGGACATTCTGGGTGTCCCTCTGGTCGAGCTGGATGTCGAGCAGTTCTCGCTGCCGATCACGAGCTACACGACGTCGTACTTCCTGACCGCGCGCCTGGCCGCAAGGCACATGATTCCGAATGAATCGGGGGTGATCATGACCGTCACCGCACTCCACTCGCGGACGGGCATCCCATTGGTGGGAGGCTACGGTCCGGCGATGGCCGCCAAGGAGGCACTGACTCGAGATCTATCCGCCGAGCTCGCACCTCAGGGCATTCGCGTGGTCGGTCTGCGTCCACAGGCCATGCCGGAGACAGACACGATCAAGAAGGCCTTCGAGCCTCGCGCCAAGGCATCGGGCATGACCTGGGAACAGTGGCAAGAGTTCCTCGCAAGCAGGACCCACGCGCGACGGCTCATGACGCGCGAGGAGATGGCAAACATGGCGGTCTTCATGGCTTCCGATAAGGCGAGCGGGATGACGGGAACTACCGTCAATTTGACCTTGGGCAGCCTGGATGACTAGCGGCTCAGCGACCGAGGCCATGCCAAGAGCGAGCGCGCGTCTGCGCCCGACGAGCGACGCGACGACCGTCCAGGTTCGCGACGGCGAGGTCCTGATTTCTGACGGCCGTTTGCGGAGACCAAGGAGCGGATCGGCGGCGGGTGCCGACCTCGCCCGCTCCGTCGACCTCGCCGCGTCTGCCTGAGTTCCTCGTCGGCCCACCCGCGTGCGTGAGCGAGGCAGTGATTCAAGCCCGCCGGCGGGCCCACTCGGCGAGAACATCATCGACGTCGAGGCGGCGGGGGATGGCGAACAACGGGCCGTCCCGGGGCCGGCGGATCGCTTCGACGACCCGGGCGTTGTAGTCGTCCACGAGGTCACGCACCGAGGCCTCGGAGGACACGTCAGCGAGGCCGTCGAGGAGATCCTCGGCCTCCTTGCGCAGGGCCAGCATCGGCGGCAGCGTCGAGACACGTTCACGCTCTGCGAGTTGCTTGACCCACCACATGTCGTCGTAGATGCCCGTGAGACCAGGCAGCGGTTTTCCCGCACCTGGCAGGTGGTCGAACTCGCCGCGTTCCTGCGCTTCCCGGATCTGGCGCTCCACCCAGGACTCGAACCCCATTTTCGCGGGCTTGCGCTCGGTCACAGCGGTTCCCTGTTTGCGGAGGAGGCCGGATACCTCGAGCGTACCCACCGGGGGATGACGCTCTGCCTGCGGCGGTGATCGTTGAACCGCTGATGGGCCTGCACCCCCAGCAACGGTTCAACGATCATCACTCCGGCCCATTAGGCGGGTGCACCACCGTAGGTGACGAAGCGAGCGTGGCGCTGTGCGAGCAGGTCGCGGTCGGGGAGCTCAGCACGTCGCTTGGGTAGTTGGATCGGCAGGCCGTCGATCTCCTGAAGCCCGTGCCGGAGCATCGGCCCGTCGAACTCCTCTAGAACCGAACGCAAGACGGCTATCCGATACCCGGAGGTGACGCTGATGAGGTGCTGGTCGTAGGCCGCATGGTGGATCTTGCACATGGCCATGCCGTTGCTCACGACAGGCTGCCCGCCCTCGGCATCGGAGAGGATGTGCGCAGCATCGAGCAGCGGCGCGTGCCTGAGCCTGCAGATGGTGCACTGGGTCTCGTATGCGCGAAGCACCTGGCTGCGGAAGATCGGCTGGTGCAGCCGTTGGCGGGTCAGCCGCTCGGCGTATCGACGGCGGGTAGCCGGATCGACGCGCGGTTCGTCCCAGAGCGCGCGCTGTTCCTCGTCCAGCGCCACCGTGAACTCGAGCGCTGCGTCGTCTTGGCCCACGACGTACACGGGGTAGGTGGCGGCGTAGACGCCCACCCCGGTTCCGACGAACCAGATCAGCGGCTTACCCAGCCGTTCAGCGAGTTTCATGGAGACGTTGTCTGCCCTCGCCGGTTCGGTTCCCTGGTACTTGTAGCGAGGGAAGCCGTCCTCGCCGACTCCATCGGCATACGGTGCCCGCGTGGGATCGGGGCTATAGGTCGTCGTGAACGTCAGCGCGGGCATGCCGGAGACCCACCGGATCCCTCGCTGGGTGATGAGCGCCCGCCTCCGACCGTCGAACTCGAACGCTTGCAGCACCTTCCAGGGGATGCGGTCGCCGTAGATGTCTCGCTGCCGCTCGAGGTAGAGGAACGCGGCAGCGCGCATCTCGTCGTCGAGGTCGAACTCCACGGGCACAGCTAACCCGATCTCTGTGGCTCTGGGTGGCCGGTGGCGTAGGCCCGTCAGTTGGATTCGAGGGGATGACTCCAACGCAGGCCGCGGAACCGCCTGTAGTCGCGGTCGGTGGTCACGACGTCGCTGCCGGTCTCTATCGCGACGGCGGCAATGTGAGCGTCGGTGACGCGATTCCCGCGCGCCTCGCTCCGCGTGCACAGCTCGCTGAAGATCGTCCAGTGGCGACCGCCGGGTTCCAGCGGCACGCAGTTGTCGTGGCTTCAGAACGACGCTGGTGTTAGTGACCGCGGGTTCCTCGACCTCGCCACAGTTGTCAGGGGCGACGGGAATGATGCTGGGCGGTGGTCGGTTCGCCCTGACCGTGGGGCTGCTCGATAACCGGAATGTCCGATTCTCGACCGAAAAGGAGTCTTCGTGAAGTCTTCCCTTTCCAACACGACCAGCATCTCGATTCCACAGCTCCGTGCCGAATTCAACGGCCGAGTGATCGCGCCGGACGACGCCGGGTACGACCAGGCGCGCACCGTCTTTCCCGGCGGGATCGACCGCAGGCCCGCGGTCATCATCCGGCCTGCTGACGCGGGCGAGGTGTCGCGCGTCGTTTCTCTTGCACGCGAGACGGGGCTCGAGCTCGCCGTCCGCGGCGGCGGCCACAGCGGCGCCGGACACGGCGTCACCGAAGGCGGGATCGTGCTCGACCTCGCCGACATGCGAGCTCTTGACATCGACGTCGACGGCCGCACCGCGTGGGCCGAGGCGGGGCTGACGGCAGGCGAGTACACCACCGCCGCGGGAACACACGGCCTTGCGACCGGATTCGGTGACACCGGCTCGGTCGGGATCGGGGGGATCACCCTCGGCGGCGGCGTCGGGTTTCTCGCCCGCAAGCACGGGCTGACGATCGACAACCTGCTCGCCGCCGACGTCGTCACGGCCGACGGCGAGCTTCTCCGGGTCGACGCGCAGACGCATCGCGATCTGTTCTGGGCGATCCGCGGCGGCGGTGGGAACTTCGGCGTCGTCACCCGGTTCCAGTACCGACTGAACGAGGTCGACACCGTGGTCGGTGGCATGCTGATGCTTCCCGCGACGCCAGAAGTCATCGTGTCGTTCATGGCAGAGGCCGATGCAGCGCCGGACGAGCTGACGACCATCGCCAACGTCATGCCGGCGCCACCGATGCCGTTCGTGCCTTCCGAGCACCACGGCAAGCTCGCCATCTTCGCGATCCTGGTCACGGGGGCGGCGGCGAGGCCGGTGAACGCGCGGTCGCTCCGTTCCGAGCGCTCGCGGAGCCGATCGCCGACATGGTGAAGCCGATGCCGTACCCGGAGATCTACATGCCCGAGGAAGAGGGATTCCATCCGATCGCGACGGCCCGCACCATGTTCGTCGACACGATCGACCACGGCGCGGCGGAAACGATCGTCGACCAGCTCCAGGCCTCGAG
>JBOGDU010000172.1:0-12530 GCA_050743145.1 Jiangellaceae bacterium
GCCGTCTCGATGTTCCCCACCATGTGGAAGGCCTGCTCGGGCAGGTGGTCGTACTCGCCCTTGCAGATGCCGTCGAAGGACTCCAGCGTCTCCGAGAGCGACACGAAGACGCCCGGCTGGCCGGTGAACGCCTCGGCGGCGAACATGTTCTGCGACAGGAAGCGCTGGATCCGCCGCGCCCGGTTGACGGTGACCTTGTCCTCCTCCGACAGCTCGTCGATGCCGAGGATGGCGATGATGTCCTGCAGGTCCTTGTATCGCTGCAGGATCTCCTTGACCCGCTGGGCTATCCGGTAGTGGTCATCGCCGATGTAGAGCGGGTCGAGGATACGGCTGGACGAGTCCAAGGGGTCGACGGCCGGGTAGATGCCCAGCGCGGAGATCGGCCGCGAGAGAACGGTCCGAGCGTCGAGGTGGGCGAACGCCGTGTGCGGCGCCGGGTCGGTGATGTCGTCGGCGGGCACATAGATCGCCTGCATCGACGTGATCGAGTGCCCGCGGGTCGAGGTGATCCGCTCCTGCAGTTGGCCCATCTCGTCGGCCAGGGTGGGCTGGTAACCGACGGCTGACGGCATCCGGCCGAGCAGTGTCGACACCTCCGAGCCGGCCTGGGTGAACCGGAAGATGTTGTCGATGAACAGCAGCACGTCCTGCTTCTGCACGTCGCGGAAGTACTCCGCCATGGTCAGCGCCGACAGCGCCACCCGCATCCGGGTGCCCGGGGGCTCGTCCATCTGGCCGAACACCAGCGCCGTGCTCTCCAGCACGCCGGACTCGCCCATCTCGACCCACAGGTCGTTGCCCTCGCGGGTGCGCTCGCCGACACCGGCGAACACCGAGGTGCCGCCGAAGTTCCGCGCGACCCGGGTGATCATCTCCTGGATCAGCACGGTCTTGCCCACGCCGGCGCCACCGAACAGGGCGATCTTGCCGCCCTGGATGTACGGCGTCAGCAGGTCGAGAACCTTGATGCCGGTCTCCATCATCTGCGTGCTGCCTTCGAGCTGGTCGAAGGCCGGCGGCTTGCGGTGGATCGGCCACCGCTCGGTGATCTCCAGCGTGGACTCCTCGACGTCCAGCGGCTTGCCGAGGACGTTGAAGACGTGGCCCTTGACGACGTCGCCGACGGGGACCGTGATCGGGCCGCCGGTGTCGCGCACCTCGGCGCCGCGAACCAGACCGTCGGTCGGCTGCATCGAGATCACCTTCACCAGGCCGTTGCCGATGTGCTGCTCCACCTCGAAGGTCAGCAGGCGGTTCCCGCCCGCCTCCTCGGGAAGCTCGACCTCGGTCTCGAGCGCGTTGTACACCTCCGGCATGTGGTCGCCCGGGAACTCGACCTCGACGACGGCGCCGATGATCCGGGCGACGTGGCCGACGGCACCCGCCTGCGGCTGATCCGCGCCGGTAGTGGTGGCAGTGGTTGTGGTGGTCATCATTCGCTCCCCGCGGCCGCGACGGCGAGCGCGTCGGCGCCGCCCACGATCTCGCTGATCTCCTGGGTGATCTCGGCCTGGCGGGCCTGGTTGGCCAGCCGGGTGTACTCCTGCTGCAACTCGGTGGCGTTGTCGGTGGCCGCCTTCATCGCACGCCGCCGGGCCGCCCACTCGGAGGCGGCCGCGTCGAGCAGCGCGGTGTAAACCAGGTTGCCGGCGTACTGCGGCAGCAGGGCGTCGAGCACGTCGTCGGGCGACGGCTCGAAGTCGTACAGCGGCAGCACCTCGTCGGTGCCGCTCTGGCCGGCCCCCGGCGTCTCGGTGCCGCTGACACCCTCGCTGGTGCGTACGGCGCCGGCCTCGGCCCGGTGCACCTCGTCCGGAACGTCCTCGACCACGATCGGGAACAACCGCCGGGCCCGCACCTCCTGGGTCACCATGTTGACGAAGTGCGTCGAGACGACGTGGATTTCGTCGACACCACCCTCGTCGGCGGGCAGGTTGATCGCGCCGAGCAGATCGTCGGCGATCCGCCGGGCGTCTGCATACTGCGGCAGGCCGGTGAAGCCCGCGTACTCGCCGCCGAGATCGCGGCCGCGGAACCGGAACCAGGTCACGCCTTTCTGCCCGACGACGTACGGCACGACCTCCTGCCCCTGCTCTCCCAGCAGGCCCGACAGTGCCTCGCTCTGCCGGACGACGTTGGCCGAGTAGGCACCGGCGAAGCCGCGGTCGCTGGTCACCACGAGCACCGCCGAGCGGCGAGGCTCCCCCATGCCCTCGAGCAGCGGGTTGTCCAGCCGCGCGTTGGCCGCTGCCGCCTCCAGGGCGCTCACCAGCGCTCGGGTGTACGGCCGGGCCGCCTCGGCCCGCTGCTGCGCCTTGATGATCCGCGATGCCGCGATCAGCTCCTGGGCCCGGGTGATCTTCTTGGTGGACTCGACGGAGCGGATGCGCCGACGGAGCACACGAAGCTCTGCTCCCATCAGCGCCCTCCCTTCGGTCCGGTCGAGGTCGACATCGTCCTGGGTGCCGTCACGCGGCGGGCTCTCCGCCACCGGCGTCGACGGCGGCGGCCTCGCGGACCCCTGCCTCGGTACGGGTGCGGCGGCGGATCTTGGTGAGGTCCTCCTCGCCCTCGCCCATCGCCTCGACCGGCTCGTCCTTGACCAGCGGCTGCCCGGACGCGGTGACGAACTGCTGCTTGAACGCGTCGACCGCCTGCTCCAGCGCGGCGGTGTTCTCGTCGGACAGGTCGCCCGTGGTCGTGACCGCCTCGAGGACGCCGCCGTACTCGCGGCTGACGAAGTCGAGGAACTCGGCCTCGAACCGGCGGATGTCCTCGACCGGCACCTCGTCGAGACGACCGGTCGTGCCGGACCATATCGAGACGACCTGTTTCGATACGGGCACCGGGGCACCCTGGCCCTGCTTGAGCAGCTCGACCAGCCGTGCGCCGCGATCCAACTGGGCCCGGCTGGCGGCGTCGAGGTCGGAGGCGAAGGCCGCGAACGCCTTGAGGTCGTCGTACTGCGCCAGGTCGAGCTTCAGCGAGCCGGACACCTTCTTCATGGCCTTGACCTGCGCCGCGCCGCCGACGCGTGAGACCGAGATGCCCACGTTGATCGCGGGCCGGACGCCCTGGTTGAACAGGTCGGCCTCCAGGAAGCATTGGCCGTCGGTGATCGAGATGACGTTGGTCGGGATGAACGCCGAGACGTCGTTGGCCTTGGTCTCGATGATCGGCAGACCGGTCATCGAGCCGCCACCCATCTCATCGGAGAGCTTGGCGCAGCGCTCCAACAGACGGGAGTGCAGGTAGAAGACGTCGCCGGGATACGCCTCGCGGCCCGGCGGTCGACGCAGCAACAGGGACACGGCGCGGTAGGCCTCGGCCTGCTTGGACAGGTCGTCGAACACGATCAGGACGTGGTAGCCCTGATACATCCAGTGCTGCCCGAGCGCAGAGCCGGTGTACGGCGAGAGGTACTTGAAGCCCGCCGAGTCCGACGCCGGAGCGGCCACGATCGTGGTGTACTCCAGCGCTCCCGCCTCCTCGAGCTGCTGGCGGATGCCGGCGATCGTGGAGCCCTTCTGGCCGGTCGCGACGTAGATGCAGCGGACCTGCTGGTCCTTTTCACCCGTCTTCCAGTTCTCCAGCTGGTTGAGGATGGTGTCGACGGCGATGGTGGTCTTGCCGGTCTGCCGGTCGCCGAGGATCAGTTGGCGCTGGCCGCGCCCGATCGGGGTCATTGCGTCGATGGCCTTGAGGCCGGTCTGCAACGGTTGGCTCACGCCCTGCCGTTGGATCACCGACGGAGCCTGTAGCTCGAGAGCACGGCGGCCTTCGGCCCCGATCTCGCCGAGCCCGTCCAAGGGCTCGCCGAGCGGGTCGATCACCCGGCCGAGAAAGGCATCGCCGACGGGTACGGACAGGACCTCGCCGGTGCGCCGGACCGGCTGACCCTCCTCGATGCCGGCGAAGTCACCCAGCACGACGACGCCAATCTCGGTGATGTCGAGGTTCAGCGCGATGCCCAGCGTGCCGTCCTCGAACTCCAGCAGTTCGTTGGCCATCGCGGACGGCAGACCCTCGACACGCGCAATCCCGTCACCGGCCACGGCGACCCGCCCGATCTCCTCGCGGGCTGCGGCGGCCGGCTGGTACGACTGTACAAAGGCGTCGAGCGCCTCACGGATCTCCTCGGGACGGATCGTCAGCTCCGTCATCGTCGCTCCCTGCTCTCTGCCCGCATGTCCGCGGTTCGTGGGTCCATGGTGTGCTCAACGCCCGCTGAGCCGGCGCTCGACGTCGGCGAGCCGGCTGCGGACCGTGCCGTCGACGACCTCGTCGCCCATCTCGACCTTGACGCCGCCGACCAGGTCCGGCTCGACGACGACGTTGAGGTGCACCGGGCCCCCGGTATGGGTGGCCAAGGCCTGCTCGAGCCGCTCGCGGTGCCCTGTGGTGAGCGGTGCGGCGACCCGGACGACGGCCACGCGCCGCCGGCGCTGTCGCGCCGCCAGCTCGCCGACGCGGTTCAGGGCCGCCTCCACGGTCGTGCGGTCGCGGCGGCCGAGTACGACCTGCTCCACCAACCGGACCGTGACCGGCTCGGCCCTGTCGGCGAGCAGCGTGCGTACGAGCTCGCGGCGGGACTCCGCCGGCGCCGCCTGGTCCAGCAGGGCAGCCCGCAGGGCGGGCTCACCCTGGACGACCTGGCCGAAGCGGAACAGCTCGTCCTCGACGTCGTCGAGGCGACCCTCGCGGTCGGCGCCGGCCAGGTGCGCGGCTACGCCGAAC
Source organism: Jiangellaceae bacterium (assembly GCA_050743145.1). Classification (GTDB taxonomy): domain Bacteria; phylum Actinomycetota; class Actinomycetes; order Jiangellales; family Jiangellaceae; genus DASRTE01. The sequence goes on from JBOGDU010000172.1 coordinate 4,741, forward strand.
TCCTCGATCGCCGCCATCAGGTCGCCCGGACCTGCCCAGCGTTCGCGCACTCCGGCGGCGATCAGCTCGACGGCGGCCGGGTCCAACTGGTCGCCGACGAGCGCCCGCACCAGGCCTGCCCGGTCGTCCCCTGAACGACCGGGATCCGTGAGCGCGCGACGCACGGCGGGCTGGTCGCGGAGCAATCCCGCGAAGCCGAACAGCGCCTCACCGATGGTCTGCGCCGTGCGCCCGTCACGCCCGACGGCGGCGTCCAGCCGTTCGCCGAACTCCGCGTACGCCTGCCGGCTCCGACCTCGCATCAGGGCCTCCGGTCCACCGGCGGCCCGGCACCGTCACCGCTGCTTTCGAGCTCCGCGAGGAATCGCTCGACGACCCGCTGCGAGCGGGCGTCGTCCTCGAGCGACTCACCGACCACCCGCTCTGCGAGCTGCGTGGCCAGCGTGCCGACCTCCGTGCGCAACGAGCGCACCACCTGCTCACGCTCGGCTGCCATCTGCGCGTGCGCCCGCTCGGTGATCCGGGCGGCCTCGGCCTGTGCCGACTCGCGCAGCTCGGCCAGGATCGCCGCTCCCTGAGCCTTGGCGTCCTCGCGGATGCGCGCGGCCTCGCCCCGGGCGTCAGCGAGCTGGCTGCGATATTGCTCGAGCGCCCGCTGGGCCTCGGCCTGGGCTTCCTCGGCCCGCCGGATACCGCCCTCGATGGCCTCGCTCCGCTCGGCATAGGTCTTCTCGAACAGCGGGAACACCTTGGCCCGGAGGAAGAGGAACAGCAGTGTGAACGCGACCAGGCCGACGACGAGCTCGGACAGATGCGGCATCAGCGGGCTCGGCTCGCCCTCCTCCGCCGCGGCGAGGACCATAGCCGGCGCGAACGACATGGACATGAGTTAGAGCGCGAACGCGAGGCCGATGCCGATGACGGCGAGCGCCTCGGCCAGCGCGAAGCCCAGGATCGCGATGCCCTGCAGCACGCTGCGAGCCTCCGGCTGCCGTGCGACGCCGCTGATGTAGGCGGCGAAGATCAGGCCGATGCCGACGCCCGGGCCGATGGCCGCGAGGCCGTACCCGACCATGTTGAGGGAGCCTTCCATCCTTCTTCCTTCCTTGGGTGGGTTGTGCTCAGTGCTCGTGGGTCAGGGCGCCGCCGATGTACACGGCGGAGAGCAGGGTGAACACGTAGGCCTGCAGGAGCTGGATGAAGCCTTCGAAGAACGTCATGACGATGCCGAACAGCATCGCCACGCCACCGGCCGCGAAGCCGATCACCCCCTGCACCTCGAACAGCAGGAACTCGCCGCCGAGGATGCAGAGCAGCAGCACGAGGTGCCCGGCGAACATGTTGAACGTGAGACGGAGGGTGAGTGTGATCGGCCGGAAGACCACCGTGGACATGAACTCGATCGGCGAGAGCAGCGGGTAGATCGCCTTGGGCACGCCCGGCGGGAACAACATGTTCTTGAAGTAGCCCCCGAAGCCCTGACGCTTGATGCCCACGTAGTTGAAGATCACCCACGAGATGACCGCCAGGAACAGCGGGATCGCGATCCGCGAGGTCGCCGGGAACTGCGCGAACGGGACGATGCCCGCAACGTTCAGCACCGCGATGAACACGAACAGCGTCGCGAGGTACGGGACGTACTTGATGCCTTCGCGGCCGATCGCGTCGGCGGCGATCTGGTTGCGGACGAAGCCGTAAACGCCTTCGCCGGCGAACTGCAGCTTTCCCGGTACCACGCCGGCACGCCGCGTCGCCAGGTAGAACAGCAGCGCGATCAGCGCAGTGCCCACGATGATGATCAGCATCGGCTTGGTGAGGAACCCGTCCGCACCGAAGATCGGCGGGAACTCGAAGTCGGCCGGACCGGGCGCATGGAACTCCTCCGATACCTCGGCGGAGAGCATCCAGGCGCTCACGGGGTCCCTTCTTCCGGCGCGCTCGTCACGCGTCCGACGGTGTTCGGGGGGTCAGGTCCTACCGTATCTGACCCACACCAGGTACAACGCAGCGGCCGCGCCCACCAGGATGCCGAGCATGAGGTAGACGCGGTTGTCCAGCCATTCGGAGATCAGCCAACCCGCCCCGCCCCAGACGGTCACGCCCGACGCGACCAGCCCGAAGGCGTTCCACGCGTCGGACTGCTCGCGGCGACCGAGCTCGGCGGAGTGGTCCGGGCTCGGTTCCGAGGTCGGGTCCGGGCTCATGGTGGCCGAATGCTACCCGGCGCGCCGGCCCGGTGGATCGTCGATTCCGGATTCCCCCGATTGCGACTTTTCACCGCGTATGGCGATCGCAACGTGGACCGCCGACCAGGCCAGCGCGCAGGTGATGATCGTGACGCCGAGCCACCGCAGGTCGAGGGCGTCGACGCGCTGGAACAGGCGCAGGGCCAGCAGCACGAGGGCAAGCCGCAGCGTATAGGTGAGCAACAGCACAGCGAGCCCGACACCGGCACCGAGCCCGCCGGCCCCCGCGAGTGCCAGCGGCAGCATTCCGCTCCAGAAGAAGCCCACCACCAGCGGGATCGCCACCAAGGCGGCCAGCAGGGCGCTTGTCCCCGCGGCCACCCAGCCGATACTCGCGCAGCCAAGCCCGACGAGAATCGTCGCCCACCGCGCGACGACATGGGCGCGCATCCCTCGCGCCCCCGACTGTCCGACCATCAGTGACTGTGGCCCAGCAAGGACTTCGGGTGCCCGGTCGTCACCATCACGGTGAGCACCAGGACGAGGCCGATACCGAGCGGAGCCGTCCACCCACCGACCAGGGCGATGACGACGACCCCGAACGCGAGCAGCGCCGCCCAGACCCACATGACGAACACGGCCCGCCCGTGCGAGTGGCCGATCTCCAAGAGCCGATGGTGCAGGTGCTGCTTGTCCGGCGCGAACGGCGACCGACCCGCTCTGGTCCGGCGCAGCACGGCGAGCATCAGGTCGGTGAACGGCAGCGCGATGACCGCCAGGGGCAGGAACAGTGGCAGCAGGGCGGGCAGCAGCGTGACACCGTCGTCCTGGACGGGGAACGAACCGGTCAGGCTGATCGAGGCGGCCGCGAGCAGGAGGCCGATGAGCATCGACCCGGAGTCGCCCATGAAGACCCTGGCGGGGTGCACGTTGTGGGGCAGGAAGCCGAGACACATGCCGCACAGCACGGCGGTCACCAGCGCCGGCGTGGTGAGCCTGGAGAAGTTGCCCTCCACCGCGAGCAGGTAGGCGTAGCTGAAGAAGGCGGCCGCGCCGATCCCGACCACCCCGGCGGCGAGACCGTCGAGCCCGTCGACGAAGTTGACCGCATTCGCCGCCGCGACGACGAGCAGGATCGTCAACAGCGTCCCCTGTGCCTCGTCGAAGGACAGATAGGTCCCGCCCGGCAGCGGCAGGGAGACCAGCTGGATGCCCCCGACCACCAGCAGGCCCGCCGCCACGAGCTGCCCGGCGAACTTCATCAGCGCCGAGATGTTCCAGATGTCGTCAGCGACACCCACCAGGCAGATCACCGCCGCCGACGCCACCAGGGCCTGAGCGTTCGTGGCACCCTCGAACAGTTCCCTGCTCATCGCCGGCAGATAGCTGGCCACGAGCATGGCGGCGAGCAGGCCGCCGAGCATGGCCAGCCCGCCCAGACGGGGAACCGGGTCGCGGTGCACGTCGCGATCGCGCGTCGGCGGCACCGCACCGATCCGGTACGCCAGCCGGCCGGCGAGGCCGACGAGCAGGTAGGTGGCCGCAGCCGCGACGAGCAGGGTCAGCAGATATTCGCGCACGCGTTCATCTCGCGGCTAGCCGCGCGCGTAGGCAGGGTGCCTGGTGACCAGTGCCGCCACCGCCTCGCCGATCTCGCGGCCGGCCGTGCCGTCGGCGTCGCGCACCGCACGGGATATCAGCGACGCAACCTCCTTCATGTCGCCCTCCGCCATGCCCTGGGTCGTGACCGACGGCGTCCCGACCCGGATACCCGAGGCCGTCATCGGCGGCTGCGGGTCGAACGGGATGGCGTTCTTGTTCAGCGTGATCCGGGCGGCGTCGCACCGGGCCTCGGCGTCGGCACCGGTGACGCCCAGAGGGCGGAGGTCGATCAGAGCGAGATGGGTGTCCGTTCCGCCGGAGACAGGGCGCATGCCTTCGGCCGCGAGCCCCTCGGTCAGCGCCTGTGCGTTGGCGATGACCTGACGTGCGTACGTCTGGTACGCGGGCTGCAGGGCCTCGCGCAGCGCGACCGCCTTCGCCGCCACGGAGTGCATCAGCGGTCCACCCTGGGTGAACGGGAACACCGCCTTGTCGATCTTCTTGGCGTGCTCCTCCTTGCAGACGATCATGCCGCCACGAGGCCCTCGCAGAACCTTGTGGGTGGTGAAGCACACGACGTCGGCGTAGGGCACGGGGCTCGGGATGGCCCGGCCCGCCACCAGGCCGATGAAGTGGGCAGCGTCGACCATGAGGATCGCCCCGACCTCGTCGGCGATCTGACGGAAGGCGGCGAAGTCGATCAGGCGCGGGTAGGCCGTGGCCCCACAGATGATCATCTTCGGACGGTGCTCGACGGCCAGGTCGCGGACCTCGTCGTAGTCGATCAGCTCGGTCTGCGCGTCGACTCCGTAGGAGACGATGTCGAACCACTTGCCCGAGAAGTTGACCTTGGAGCCATGCGTGAGGTGACCGCCGTGCGGCAGCGACATGGCCAGCACGGTGTCGCCCGGAACGGTGAACGCCGCGTATGCGGCCATGTTGGCGCTGGCTCCCGAGTGGGGCTGGAGGTTCGCGTGCTCAGCCGCGAACAGCTCCTTCGCACGGGCGATGCCCAGTTCCTCCGCCTTGTCGACCTCGGCGCAGCCGCCGTAGTAGCGACGCCCGGGATAGCCCTCGGCGTACTTGTTCGACAGCGTCGAGCCGAGCGCGGCGAGGACGGCCGGGGAGGTGAGGTTCTCGCTGGCGATCAGCTGGAGCCCGCCGCGCAGCCGGTCCAGTTCGCCCAGCACGACGCTCGCGATCTCGGAGTCCTCGGCCTGCAGGGCGGTGAAGTCCGGCCCCCAGAAGGGCACGTCGGCATCGGTCATGGAGGCACTCCCGGGTGCGGGCGGAGGCGGAGCTGGTGGGCGAGGTCCCACTCTACGGCGACGGAACCGCCGCGACCGTCTCGGGCACGACCTCGCGGAGCGAGTCGAGCGACACCGTTCCGGCTCGCAGGACCCGCGGAGCGGGTCCGGTCACGTCCACGATGGTCGACGGGACGTCGTCATCGGTGGGATCGGAGTCCAGGTAGACGGCGACGGCCTCCCCGAGTTGGTCGCGGGCCTGCTCGCCCGACCGGGCCGGAGGCAGCCCGGAACGGTTGGCGCTGCTCACGGCCATCGGTCCGGTCTCGCCGAGCACTTCGATCGCGACAGGGTGCAGCGGCATCCGGATGGCGACCGTACCGCCGGCGTCGCCGAGATCCCAGCGCAACGACGGCTGCTGACGGCAGACCAGCGTCAGCCCGCCCGGCCAGAACGCCTCCACCAGGGTGCTCACGACGCCACCGGTCTGGGCGGAGACGCCACTGAGCATCGACACCGACCCGACCAGGACCGGCACGGGCAGGTCGCGGCCGCGCCCCTTGGCCGCCAACAGGGCCGTGACGGCCTCGGCATTGAAGGCATCGCAGCCCAGCCCGTAGACCGTGTCCGTCGGCAGCACGACCAGCGATCCCCGGCGGACCGCGCGGACCGCTGCAGCGATGCCCCGGCGGCGCTGGTCCGGGTTGTTGCAGTCGTAGGTGTAGCTCACGGCCTGCAATCTAGGGCCACGGCGCCGGTACCTGTTGACCGAGGATCTCGACCGCTCGGTCACGGGCCGGTGCGGCGGGCGGACAGGAAGCGAGGGCGGCCGGCAAGGTCGGTGTGGTCGGCAACGTCCACCCACCGGGCCGGATCGGCGAACAGCGCCGGCGCCGACACGCCCTGGACGTCGGCGTGTTCGGCGAACAGGTACCCGCCCGGTCGCAACAAGCGCGCGGTGGTCCGCTCGAGGACACGCATCGCGTCGAGGCCGTCCGGCCCCGACCACAATGCGACGGCGGGGTCGTGCATTGCGACTTCGGGGTCGCGCACATCGGCGCCGAGCGGGACGTACGGCGGGTTGGCGACCACCACGTCGACCGTCCCGGTGAGCTCGAGCAGGCACCGCTCCACGTCGGCGTGATGTGCGACGACGCGGGAGCCGGCGACGTTGCGGCGCATCCAGGCGATGGCGGCGTCCTCCGACTCGACCGCGTGGACCTCCGCGTCGGGAACCTCGTCCGCGACGGCGAGCGCGATGGCGCCGGACCCCGCGTACAGGTCGACGACCAGCGCCCGGTCGAGCGTCCGGGCGACCTCGATGGCCGCACCGGCGGTGACCTCGGTCTCGGGGCGGGGGACGAAGACCCCTGGGCCGACCTCGACCTCGATGTGACGGAACGCGGCCCGGCCGATCAGGTGCTGCAGCGGCTCCCTGGCGGCCCGGCGAGCCACCAGGGCGTCGAATGCCGCGCCGTCGAGGGTCTCGTGACGGACGAGCTCGCCGCGGACTACGCCGAGCACGTGTGCCGCCAGCGCCTCCGCATCGTGGCGTGGAGACGGCACACCCGCGGCGGCGAGCACCCTGGTCGCCCGCTTCACGGCCTGGCGCACGGTGATCGTGGCCACGGTCACGCCCGGCCGGCCAGCCGTTGGGCGGCGTCGGCGTCGACGAGGGCCTGGATCACGGCGTCGAGATCGCCGTCGAGCACCGCGTCGAGGTTGTGTGCCTTGAACCCGACCCGGTGGTCGGAGATCCGGTTCTCGGGGAAGTTGTAGGTCCGGACGCGCTCGGAGCGATCGACGGTGCGGACCTGGCTGCGTCGTTCTGCGGATGCCGCCGCATCGGCCTCCTCCTGGGCGGCCGCCAGCAGGCGAGCCCGCAGGATGCGCATCGCCTGCTCCTTGTTCTGGAGCTGGCTCTTCTCGTTCTGACACGAGACGACGATCCCGGTCGGCAGATGGGTGATCCGCACGGCGGAGTCGGTCGTGTTGACGCTCTGACCGCCGGGACCGGAGGAGCGGTACACGTCGACGCGGAGGTCGGCCGGGTTGAGCTCGACGTCGGCCTCGTCCTCCGCCTCCGGCAGGACCAGCACTCCCGCCGCCGAGGTGTGGATTCGACCCTGGCTCTCGGTCACCGGTACGCGCTGTACCCGATGGACGCCGCCTTCGTACTTCAGCCGGGCGAAGGGAGCGGCACCGGGTTCGGGCGCGCCCCTCGCCTTGACCGCGACCGACACATCCTTGTAGCCGCCGAGGTCCGATTCCTCTGCGTCGAGGATCTCGGTGCGCCAGCCGGCCCGTTCGGCGAAGCGCAAGTACATACGCAGGAGGTCGGCGGCGAACAGGGCGGACTCCTGGCCACCCTCGCCCGCCTTGATCTCGAGGATCACGTCCCGGTCGTCGTTCGGGTCACGCGGGAGCAGCAGAGTGCGCAGCCGCCCCTCGAGCTCGACCTTGCGGGCGGCCAGGTCGTCGGCCTCGGCGGCGAAACCGGGATCGTCGGCGGCGAGCTCACGCGCCGCCTGCTCGTCCTCCCCCGCACGGCGCCACGCGTGGTACAACCGCACGACGGCACCCAGCTCGGCATATCGTCGACCCAGCCTGCGGGCCTGCCCCTGTTCAACGTGGACCGCCGGGTCGGCCAGCCTGCGTTCGAGCTCGGCGTGCTCGGCCACCAGCTCTTCGACCCGCTCGAACACGTCCCCTCCTGCCTCTGTCAGTGCAGACAGAGCGGGCGCCGGCCGGGAGA
>JBOGDU010000173.1:0-7051 GCA_050743145.1 Jiangellaceae bacterium
GGGCGCGGGAGGAGGTAGGCGCGGCCATGGCCGTCGTCACCATGAAGCAGCTGCTCGAGAGCGGCGTCCACTTCGGACACCAGACCCGACGCTGGAACCCGAAGATGAAGCGGTTCATCTTCACCGAGCGCAACGGCATCTACATCATCGACCTGCAGCAGTCGCTGTCCTACATCGACCGCGCTTACGAGTTCGTCAAGGAGACCGTCGCCCACGGCGGCTCCGTGCTGTTCGTCGGCACCAAGAAGCAGGCGCAGGAGGCCGTGCGTGAGCAGGCCACCCGGGTCGGCATGCCCTACGTCACCGAGCGGTGGCTGGGCGGCATGCTCACCAACTTCCAGACGGTCCACAAGCGGCTCCAGCGGCTCAAGGAACTGGAGGAGCTCGACTTCGACGACACCACCGCTTCCGGGCTCACCAAGAAAGAGCTGCTCATGCGCAAGCGTGAGATGGAGAAGCTTCAGCGCAGCCTCGGTGGGGTCCGCGACATGGCGCGTATCCCGAGCGCGGTGTGGATCGTGGACACGAAGAAGGAGCACCTCGCCGTCGACGAAGCCCGCAAGCTCAACATCCCGATCATCGCGATCCTCGACACCAACTGCGACCCGGACGAGGTCACGTACCCGATCCCCGGCAACGACGACGCGATCCGTGCCGTCACGCTGCTGACCCGTGTCGTCGCGGACGCGGTCGCCGACGGCCTGATGGCCCGCGCCGGCCAGGCCGGTGCCGACGAGACGCCGGGCGTCGAGCTCGCCGGCGACGAGCCGCTGGCCGAGTGGGAGAAGGAACTGCTGGCCGGCCAGCCGGAGCAGGCCTCGGTCACCGACGAGGTCCAGGCCGCGGCCGACACCGTGGACGGCGCACCGGAGGTGAGCGCCGAGGCCGCCGCCGCGGTAGCCGACGACACCGGATCCCCGCCGGTCGACGTGGCTGCCGACGCGGCACCCGAACCGGCACCAGAACCGGCACCAGAACCGGCACCCGAACCGGCACCCGAAGCGGCACTCGACGCGGTGGCGACCGATGCTGTCGAGGCCGCCACCGATGACAGCACGGGTGCGGGTCAGGACGAGTCGAAGGCCTGACGGTTGGTGGCAGAAGCCCCCGCGTGAACCGAACGCCCAGCGGGCCGCCGCCGGCTCGCGTCCGTGGGCCGATACGACAAGGCGAGAAGAGAGCGAGAGATGCCCAACTTCACCGCTGCTGACATCAAGCGGCTCCGCGACACCACCGGGGCCGGGATGATGGACGCCAAGAAGGCGCTGGACGAGACCTCCGGCGACTTCGACCAGGCCATCGAGGTGCTGCGGATCAAGGGGTCGGCCCAGGCGGCGAAGCGCGGTGCCGAGCGCACCGCGTCCAACGGCCTCGTGGCCGCGCACGGCAAGGCCCTGGTCGAGCTCGCCTGCGAGACCGACTTCGTGGCGAAGGGCACCGACCTGCAGACACTGGCGGCCGACATCGCCGCCGCCGCCGACACCTCCCGGGCAGGCGACGTCGAGGCGCTGCAAGCGACGCCGCTGGCCGACGGCCGCACTGTGGTCGAGGCTGTCGAGGCCGCTGCCGTCGTCATCGGCGAGAAGATCGAGGTCCGCCGGGTCGCCGCCTTCGACGGCGACGTGGTCACCTACCTGCACCGCCGGGCCAGCGACCTGCCACCGCAGGTCGGCGTCCTTGTCGAGTACACCGGTGGTGACGCCGAGGCGGCCCGTGGGGCAGCGATGCAGGTCGCCGCGATGCGTCCGCAGTACGTCACCCGCGACCAGGTGCCGTCCGAGATCGTCGAGAACGAGCGCCGGATCGCGGAGGCGACGGCGCGAGAGGAAGGCAAGCCGGAACAGGCGCTGCCGAAGATCGTGGAGGGCCGGGTCAACGCGTACTTCAAGGACACCGTGCTGGTCGACCAGCCCTCGGTCCAGGACCTGAAGCGGGCCGTCGGCGCCGTCCTGGCCGACGCCGGCGTGACGGTCACCCGGTTCGCCCGCTTCGAGGTCGGCCAGGCCTGAGCCCGGCGGATCCGCGACACAGCACCCGGCGGGGCGGTTCCCCGCCCGACGAGGAGGTCGGCACTGTGGCGGAACCGAATGCGGCCGAGACGGTACCGCCTGCTCTCGCCCGGGCGGCGCCGCCGCGGCGCGTCCTCCTCAAGTTGTCCGGCGAGGTCTTCGGCGGCGGTGCCGTCGGCGTCGACCCGGAGGTCGTGCAGATGGTCGCCCGCCAGATCGCCGACGTGGTCCGCTCGGGCGTCCAGGTCGCAGTCGTTGTCGGCGGCGGCAACTTCTTCCGCGGCGCAGAACTCCATCAGCACGGCATGGACCGGGCCCGGGGCGACTACATGGGCATGCTCGGCACGGTCATGAACTGCTTGGCGCTGCAGGATTTCCTCGAGAAGCAGGGCGTCGACACCCGGGTCCAGACCGCCATCGCGATGGGCCAGGTCGCCGAGCCGTACATCCCGCGCCGGGCGGCCCGGCACCTCGAGAAGGGCCGGGTCGTCATCTTCGGCGCCGGAGCCGGCATGCCGTACTTCACGACCGACACCGTCGCCGCGCAGCGGGCGCTCGAGATCGGGTGCGACCGGTTGCTCATGGCCAAGAACAGGGTCGACGGTGTCTACGAGGCGGACCCACGGACGGAGCCGTCGGCGCGCAAGTACGCGACCATCAGCTACGCGGAGGTGCTGCGGCGCCGGCTCTCGGTGGCCGATCCGGCGGCGTTCAGCCTGTGCATGGACAACAAGCTGCCGATCGTCGTCTTCGGGCTGGGCCAGGACGGCAACATCGCCCGCGCCATCCGCGGCGACGCCATCGGGACGCTGGTGGCGGCCGACGTACCGACGGCGCTGGCGGAGAACCAACCGCCTGCCGCGGGCTGACCGGTCCACGGCTGTCGGGCGAGGGTCCGCGGGAGGTACGGTCGCATCGCAGACGATCCGACCGGCGCCGGTCCCGGCGGCCACGTGAGACCGAAGGAGTCACGGTGATCGACGACACCCTCCTCGAGGCCGAGGAGAAGATGGACAAGGCCGTGTCCGTCGCCAAGGAGGACTTCACCGCGATCCGCACCGGACGGGCACACCCCTCCCTGTTCAACAAGATCCTCGTCGACTACTACGGCGCGCCCACGCCGGTGAACCAGCTCGCGTCGTTCCATGTCGCCGATGCGCGGATGATCACGGTGCAGCCCTACGACAAGGGGTCACTCGCGGCGATCGAGCGGGCGATCCGCGACTCCGACCTCGGTGTCAACCCCAACAACGACGGTCAGATCCTGCGCGTGGTGCTGCCCCAGCTCACCGAGGAGCGGCGGCGCGAGTACACCAAGGTCGCGAAGCAGAAGGCCGAGGACGCCCGGGTGTCGATCCGGAACATCCGCCGCCACGCCAAGGACGCGCTCGACCGGTTGGCCCGCGACGGTGAGGTCGGTGAGGACGACGTCACCAGGGCGGAGAAGCAACTGGAGACCCTGACCCGAGCCTATGTCGACCAGGTCGACGATCTGCTCAAGCACAAGGAAGCCGAACTGCTCGAGGTCTGATGGTGACGACGGACGGGCCGGCACCGGGGACCACCGCGCCGGGGCACGGCCGCGCCGGGCGCGATCTGCGGGCGGCAACGGTCGTCGGGCTGGGACTGGCCGTCCTCGTGGTCGGCACGCTGTTCGTCTGGAAGGCGGCCTTCGCCGGGCTCGCGGTGGTCGCGGTCGCGCTCGCCGTGTGGGAACTGGGCCAGGCCCTCGCCGTCCGGGGCGTGCGGGTTCCCGTGGTGCCCGTCTTGCTGGGCTCGGTGCTCATGGTCGTCGGTGCCTACGTCGGCGGCTACCAGACTCTGGTCGTCGCGCTCGGCCTGACGGTCGTGGCCGTACTCGTCTGGCGACTGGGGGAGCAGGCGCCCGGCTACGTCCGCGACGTGACCGCCGGTGTGTTCGCGGCGGTGTACGTCCCGTTCCTGGCCGGCTTCGCGATGCTGTTGCTGCGCTCGGACGACGGACCGTGGCGGGTGCTCACGTGCATCCTCGTCGTCGCCGCGTCGGACACCGGGGGCTACCTGGCCGGCGTACTGGCCGGCCGCCACCCGATGGCACCGACCGTGAGCCCGAAGAAGTCATGGGAAGGCTTCGCCGGTTCGGTCGTGGGGTGCGTCGGGGTTGGTGTGCTCGCCGTCGTCGTTCTCCTGGATGGACGCTGGTGGGCGGGCGCCGCGCTCGGGGCGGCCGCGGTGCTGAGCGCGACCCTGGGCGACCTGGGCGAGTCGATGATCAAGCGCGACCTCGGCATCAAGGACATGAGCTCGCTGCTGCCCGGACACGGCGGCATCATGGACCGCCTCGACTCACTGCTGCCGACGGCCCCGATCGCCTGGCTGATCCTCACCGCGCTGGTTCCGGTCGGTTGACCCTTGAGCAAACCCGGAGGCGTGGCACCATGGGTGGGGTCATGGCCACCCCTGCACAGGCCACCGTCGCGGTGCGACGCCCACCGAGGCCGCCGCGGCAGCCGTCTGACCTCGATGACGCCGCGGCACCAGAGACGCACGGGGTCCCTGTGACCGTCGGTGACACGCGTGACAGCGACCTCGACGGGCCCTGTGGACAGCCGGCCGCACTGGAAGCTTAGGATTCTCGCGCCCGCACATGGAGGAGAGTGACATCTGGTGGCCGTCAGCCGCGACCCCGCGTTCCGCACCGTGCGGATGCGGGAGGCCTACGACCTCGACGCGGTCGACGACTTCGTCGACCGCGTCATCGACGCGCTCGAGGGGCGGCCCAACGGGCGCACCCTGACGCCGGAGAAGATCGAGGCGCAGGAGTTCAAGGTCGTCCGCATGCGCGAGGGCTACTCGATGGACGACGTCGACGACTGGCTGGACGACGCCGCCGTCGAACTGCGGACGATCCGGACCGCCGCGGCGCCCTCCAGGCGGGCGCCGGCAGCGGCGGAGCCGCCCCGCCGCGAACCGACCTACGAGCAGGTGGGGGCACCCACGGTCGCCTACGCGGGACCGCCCGCCCCGGTCGCCCCTCCCGCGCCGCCGCCCACGCCCCAGCCACCACCGGTCCTGCCGCCCGCTCCGCCGCCGGCCCCCGCGCCGCCCATGTACGCCCGATCCGAGCCCGAGCCGGTCTACCGGCAGCCGGCCCGTGGCCCGATCGAGCCCGAGTCCCGCCCGGTTGCCCAGATACCCACGCCGACTACCGGCCTGCACCATCTCGAGATGTGGGTCCGAGATCTCGACGTGGCCACCCGTTCGTTCGGCTGGCTGTTCGAGCGGCTGGGCTGGACGCTGTTCCAGGTCTGGGAGCAAGGACGCTCCTGGCAGGCACCCGGCGACGGGCCCTACGTCGTGCTCGAGCGGTCGCCCGACCTGTCCTGGACGCCGTACGACCGCACAGCTCCGGGCCTGAACCACCTCGCGCTGGCGGTGCCGGAACGCTGGATGGTCGATCGGATCGTCTCGGAGGCACCGACGTACGGCTGGCGGCTGATGTTCACCGAACGTCATCCGTACGCGGGGGGTACCCAGCACTACGCGGCGTACCTGGAGAACGACGAGGGGTTCGAGGTCGAGGTCGTCGCCCCCTGACATGCCACGGATCGTTCCGGTGTGGTCCGGGGTCGACGGTGAGGAGCGTGGGGCGTGACCAGAGATCAGGGCGAGCAGCGTGTCGTCGACGGCGTCCCGAAGTCGCTTTTCGTCGACGGTGAGTGGCGGCAGGCCTCCGGCGGCGCCACGTTCGCTGTTCACGACCCGTCCACGGGCGACGTGTTGTGCGAGGTGGCCGACGCGAGCCCGGCCGACGGCGACGCAGCCCTGGCCGCTGCGGCGGGGGCGCAGGCCGACTGGGCCGCGCGATCGCCTCGTGAGCGGGCGGAGATCCTGCGGCTCGCCTTCGAGGCCCTGATGGACCGACGCGACGACCTCGCGCTGCTGATGACGCTGGAGATGGGCAAGCCGGTCGCCGAGTCACGGACGGAGATCGCGTACGCGGCGGAGTTCCTTCGGTGGTACTCCGAGGAGGCGGCCCGGATCGAGGGCTCCTACAAGATCGCCCCGGCCGGCGGCAGCCGGCTGCTGACGATGCGCCAGCCGGTGGGTCCGTGCCTGCTCATCACACCGTGGAACTTTCCGATGGCCATGGGTACGCGCAAGATCGGGCCGGCCGTCGCGGCCGGCTGCACGATGGTCGTCAAGCCGGCGTCGGAGACCCCGCTGTCAATGCTGGCGCTGGCGAAGGTGCTCGAGGAGTGCGGCCTGCCGGCGGGGGTGCTCAACGTCGTGACGACATCCAGCTCGGGTACGGTCATGGAGCCCCTGATCCGTGACCCACGCGCACGCAAGCTGTCCTTCACCGGCTCCACGGCCGTCGGCCGCATCCTGGTCGAGCAGTCGGCGCAACAGCTGCTCCGGGTGTCGATGGAGCTGGGAGGCAACGCGCCGTTCCTCGTCTTCGGCGACGCCGACCTCGACGCCGCCGTCGACGGTGGGGTCACGGCGAAGATGCGCAACATCGGCGAGGCGTGCACCGCGGCCAACCGTTTCCTCGTCCACGAGTCCGTGGCCGAGGAGTTCTCGCGCCGGTTGGCCGACCGGATGGGTGCGCTGCGGATGGGGCGGGGGACCGACGACGGGGTGGAGGTCGGGCCGTTGATCACCGAGAAGGCCCGCGACGGAGTCGCCGACCTGGTCGCCGACGCCGTCGACAGCGGCGGCAAGATCCTGGTCGGCGGCGAGATGCCGGACGGCCCCGGGTGGTTCTACCCGCCCACGGTGATCGCCGGCGTCCCGCCCGGCGCCCGGGTCTTCCATGAGGAGATCTTCGGGCCGGTCGCACCCGTGACGACCTTCGCCACCGATGACGAGGCGCTCGCGCTGGCCAACGACACCGAGTTCGGCCTGATCGCCTATGCGTACACCCGAGACATCCGGCGCGCGTTGGCGGTGGCCGAGGGCCTCGAGACCGGCCTGGTCGGGCTCAACGCCGGGGTCATCTCCAACCCGGCGGCTCCGTTCGGCGGCATCAAGGCCTCCGGCTTCGGCCGGGAGGGCGG
>JBOGDU010000174.1:0-3163 GCA_050743145.1 Jiangellaceae bacterium
GCCCAGGTCCGCGCGCGCAGCGCCGAACCCGTCGCCGCGCTGCCCGCGTACGCGGTGCCCTTCGCAGTGACCAACGGCATGACGGCGAGTCGGCTCGCCGGCGTGCTCGAGGAACGGCTCGCGCCGCTCTACGCCGACCTCGTGGCAGCCGCCGCCAATCCGGCCGTGCGCCAGATGGCGGCCCGGGCCCTGGTCGAGACCTCGGTGAGATCCGCCGGATGGATCGGCCGGACCGTGGCGCTGCCCGGCCTGGATCCGGTGCCCGGCTGACCGCCTACAGGTCGAACCGGTCGACCGCGCGCAGCTTGTTCGTGGCGTCGAGCGCCGCCACCTTGTAGGCCTCGGACAGCGTCGGATAGTTGAAGACGGTGTCGACCAGATAGTCGACGGTGCCTCCGCACCCCATGACGGCCTGCCCGATGTGGACGAGGTCGGTCGCTCCCGTGCCGAAGACGTGGACGCCGAGCACGTGCCTGGTGGCGGTCGAGACCAGCAGCTTGAGCATGCCGTAGGAGTCGCCGACGATCTGGCCACGCGCCAGTTCGCGGTAGCGCGAGATGCCCACTTCGTAGGGCACGGCGTCGTCGGTCAGCCCGACCTCGGTGCGCCCGCAGTAGGAGATCTCCGGGATGGTGTAGATGCCGATGGGCTGGATGTCCTGCAACTCGTTGGCCGGCTCACCGAACGCGTGGAGCGCCGCAAGCCGGCCCTGGTCCATGCTGGTCGCCGCCAGCGCGGGGAAGCCGATGACGTCGCCGACCGCGAACACGTGCGGCACGGGGGTGCGGTACTGCCGGTCGACGGCGATGCGGCCGCGTGCGTCGGCGACCAGGCCTGCCGCTGCCAGGTCGAGTTCGTCGGTGACGCCCTCGCGGCCGGCGGAGTACATCACGGTCTCGGCAGCGATGCGCTTTCCGCTGACCAGCGTCGTGACCGTGCCCTGGCGTCCGACGCCGACCTTCTCGACCTCCTCGCCGAACCGGAAGGTGACCGACAGGTCGCGCAGGTGGAACTTCAGCGACTCGACCACCTCGGGGTCGCAGAACTCGAGCATCGTGTCGCGTCTCTCGACGACCGTGACCCGGGTGCCGAGAGCGGCGAACATCGACGCGTACTCGATCCCGATGACGCCGGCGCCGACCACCACCATGGTGTCCGGAATATTCTCCAGCGACAGGATCCCGTCGGAGTCGATCACCCGGCCGTCGTCGAACTCGACGTGAGCCGGCCTCGCCGGCCTCGACCCGGTCGCGATGACGATCACGTCGGCGGTGATCCGACGACGCTCCCCCGCGCCGTCGACCTCGATCGTGTGCGGGTCGACGAACTGGGCCGAACCGATGACGAGGTCGACGTGGTTACGGAACAGCTGGGAACGCACGACCTCGATCTCACGGCCGATCACGTGCTGCGTACGCGCGAGCAGGTCCTGGACGGTGATCTCGCTCTTGACCCGGTAGGACTGGCCGTACAGTTCGCGCATCGACAGGCCGGTGAGGTACAGGACCGCCTCGCGCAGTGTCTTGGACGGGATCGTGCCCGTGTGCACGCAGACACCGCCCACCATGTGGCGGCGTTCGACGACACAGACCCGCTTGCCGAGCTTGGCGGCACCGATTGCCGCCTTCTGGCCCCCGGGTCCCGAGCCGATGACGAGCAGGTCGTAGTCGTGCGCGTTGCCCTCCACGGCCGCCCCTTCCGGTGGTCGCCCCATCCAGCGTGGCGGGCGGACAGCTCACCGGCAAGAGCTCAGGGTCACCGTCGCGCCGAGCGGGCCGGGCCGCCGGCGTCTACCCCGAGAGCTGCCGGGCCCGGTAGGCGACGGCCCGGCGCCATTTCCTCAGCACTCCCACGTCGTAGGGCAGGTCCGCAAGCTCCGGCAGCCACGCGTCGACGCGGGCGACGACGTCGTCGATCACCTTCGCGGCCGCACGGTCGGGCACGCGCAATGTTGTCGCCAGTGCCATCAGGTCGCTGCGCGCGATGTCCTCCCGGCGCTTTCCGTTGACGCTCAGCGCCATGGTGAGGTCACCGTACGGATAGCTCGACGGCAGGTCGTATGCAGGCGTCACCCGGTGACTGCCGTCCGGCCGTTCGCCGACCGCGAGGTTCTTCGCATGCAGGTCTCCGTTACACGTCACGTATGCGACGGCGACCCACCTCAGCAGCACCCGGCCGGCGACGATGGGTGCATCGGTGGCCGCGGACAGGGCGGCGCACGTGGCCTCCGTCGTCAATGCGTACTTGGCGGCCGGGTACCGGCCGAGCACCTGGCAGCCGTCCTCGACGGCGAGCATCGTGCCGCCCGGGAGCCGGTCGAAGCGCCTGACCAGCAGCCCGGGAGCGCCGTCGCGGTCCCTGACGACGTCGGCGTCGACCGTCGGCAGCCCGCTGAGCCGCGCCGCCGCAAGCATGAATGCCTCGTTCTCGACCAGGTGGGGGTACTCTGGTGGGTTCAGCTTGAGGATGTGCCGTTCTCCAGTCGCCGCCACCGGGAACGCGATCATCGCCGCGGAGACCTTGTCCTGCACGCCGGGGATGCCGACCCTGTCGACGGCTGCGGCTCCCGCGACGTCCTCGACGAACAGGTCGGCGAAGGAGACCTCGGACCAGTCGACGACACTCACGCGTGGCTCGACGGCGACGGGGTCGACGCCCTCCGGGAGGATCTGGACATCGCCCACCGTGTCTCCGCCCACCGCGAGGAGCAGGCTGAGCTCGTCGTCGCCGCTGGTCTTCACCGCCGCCCGCAGGGCCGACAACCGTCGACCCTCGGGAAGCAGCCCGGCGAAGAACGGCGGCACGGCACCGGCCGGGTGGAACTCGTGCTCGGCTGTGATCGGCAGGGTGGTCGCGACCGCCGGGCCCTCGTCGTCGACGTACTCGGGGAGGTAGGAGAACTCCACCCCGTCCGAGAGACGGGTCAGCCGCCCCGCCGGTCTCCCCTTCTTGTGGACGACGGCCAGGTCGACGCGCGTGAGCTCCTGCAGGTCGATGGTCACCGCGGCACCGGCTCGACCGTGATGCGCAGACCCAGCACCTCCAGCACGGCCTCCACCCGGTCCAGTCGCACCGTCGCCTTGCCCGCCTCGAGTGCCTGCACGAAGCGCAGCGAGACACCGGCCAGGTCGGCGAGATCCTCCTGGCGCAGGTCGAGCCGCCG
>JBOGDU010000175.1:0-3763 GCA_050743145.1 Jiangellaceae bacterium
AGATGCTTCGCAGGTAGGCGGCGACAACCGGCAGCGATGCGGTGTAAAGCCGCTCGGGCACGACCATCTCTGCGCCACGCGTTCTCAGATCCCATGCTGCGACGAAGTCGGACAGCCCACTCCCATAGAGGCGCGTCCGCCGGCAGTCGAGGCGCTCGTCGACGGTGTCGACCGCGCGCTCATGGCGGTGGACGTCCGGGAACACCTGGTCGAGGGCCTTGGTGACCCAAGCGAGCTCGGCATCGGTGACGGTCATCGCCTCGATCGTCAGCGACCTGTTCGTCCCCTGGTACTGCCCGACGAATCCGTCCGACTGTAGCCATCCGGCCAGCGCGGCCTCGGCAGTCTCGAGGGTACCGATCTCGGACTCACCGTGAGCCGGCCCGCGGTGCCATTCGAGGCTGTCGCCAGACTCGAGCGTGCCCGCTTCGACGAAACGCCCGGTACCCGCACCTGTGCTCTTCCAGACCAGGTGGTCAGCGGTGACGTCGAGGGTGTAGCCCGCCTTCGTGTGCAGGCGCAGCACGGCCTTCAGACCGTTGGCCTTCGTCGCCACGATGGTGGTGAGCCCGTGCGCGTCGTAGACCTTCGTACCGACTGCGTCTTCCTCGACCAGCTTGCCGATGGGGACAAGGCCCGCCGGTGTGCTGACCAGAGCGTCGTAGGGCTGGCACGCGCTGACCTGCTGGGGAGACGGCGTGCCGACGTTGAACCACACCGGGGAGTTGAACGAGAACACCTGGTGGACGAGCATCCAGGCGAGCTCGTGCTCGAAGGTCTCGGCGTCTGCGGGCGTAGCGAAGTAGCCGTACTCCTCGCCCGCCTTGCGGTAGGTCTTGACCACCCGGTCGACGAGTTGGCGCAGGCTCCACTCGCGGGCGTCGGTGCCGACGGCGCCGCGGAAGTACTTGCTCGTGACGATGGTCGAGGCGTTGACCGACCAGAAGTCGGGGAACTCGACCCCGCGCTGCTCGAAGACCGTCTCGCCCGTCCTCCAGTTCTGCTGGACGACGTCGCGCCGCTCCCAGCTCACCTGGTCGTAGGGGTGCACTCCGGGCGTGGTGAAGATCCGCTCGATGGTGAGGCCGCCCTGCCCAGCCGCCGCGGCCCTCGACCGGCCCGCGCGCTTGGCGCTGCCGGCGTCGCCGTCGTGGCTGCTCACCGTCTCGGTCATGCCGTCTCCTTGTCGTCGTCCCGTCCGGGCCCTGCTCCCGGGCGGTTCCCCGTCGTGGTCGCGTACGTGGTGCGGGTGGTGCGGCGTTCGTGGTCAGCCGGGAACGCGCGGCTGCGGCTCGGGGACGGTCTCGCCCCGTTCGGCCCGCAACATGGTGATCTCGGCCTCGAAATCGGCGAGGGTGTCGAACCCCCGGTAGACACTGGCGAAGCGCAGGTAGGCCACCTCGTCGAGATCGCGGAGCGGACCCAGAATGGCGAGGCCGACCTCGTTGCTCGGTACCTCGGCCGAGCCCGACGCACGGATGCGCTCCTCGACCTGCTGGGCGAGCCGCGCGAGCGCGTCCTCGCCGACCCCCCGGCCCTGGCAGGCCTTGCGGACGCCCGCGATGACCTTCTCGCGGCTGAACGGCTCGGTGACGCCACATCGTTTGACCACCGCGAGGGTCACCTGTTCGACCGTGGTGAAGCGGCGCTCGCACTCGGGGCACTGCCGGCGGCGGCGAATCGCCGTACCGTCGTCGGCGATGCGGCTGTCGACGACTCGGCTGTCGGGGTTGCGGCAGAACGGACAGTGCACGGCGACCTCCCCCTCTCGACACGTATGTTCGTCGGCGGTCGTGAACCGGTCCGCCCGGACCTCCCGGAGTGGAGAACCTGTGGATCTCGTGGGGAGAACCTGTGAGCACCGGACCACAACTTGTGGACGACTTACACAAGTGTAACTACTAGATGTAGGGGACGCTAGGGCTCGGGAAGCTATTGCGCAACCGGAATCGCCGT
The DNA here is from genome assembly GCA_050743145.1 of Jiangellaceae bacterium. Taxonomy (GTDB): domain Bacteria; phylum Actinomycetota; class Actinomycetes; order Jiangellales; family Jiangellaceae; genus DASRTE01. The sequence continues at coordinate 1,957 of JBOGDU010000175.1, forward strand.
GCCCGCGTGGACCAATGTCATCGCTGCAGGTCACCGCCAGCCACCGAACGCTCACCGGCGTGTCGCGCGATCGGCAGTGGGCGGCCCACACCTACTCCACGAGCGGGACGACGAGCACGTCGCCGGGATGGATGTCGGCCCCCGAGGGCAGCCCGTTGAGCTCGACGATGGCGTCGACCACGGCGCGCGGATCGGCCTGGGCGTCGATGGACCTGGCAAGTCCCCACATCGTGTCGCCGGACTCGACGACGACCGTGGTGGTATCCAGCCGTCCGACATCTGTGGAGCCCGCACCTGGGCGCAGCACGGCGAGAGCGGCTGCTGCCACCAGCACGATCCACAGCAGCGCGACCACGAGGCGTCCGCGCGTAGTCAGTCGCGATCCGTGCAGGTCCGCGGCGTAGGACTGACCGCACGGCACCGCCCGCGGGCGCTCGGAGGACGGGCGGCGTTGCCCGCCCGTGCGGCGGGACGGCGGCCCGACCAGGCCGACCGACGCTTGCTCGATCGGACGAACCACACGCGACGGCCGAGTCGACGGTGCAAGGGCGACCCGTGCCGTCGGCCGTGGCGAGGGAAGTAGTGTCAGGGTCGCCATGTCTGCCTCCGTCCTCGTGTTCTCGACCGGTACGCTATGTCGAACAATCGTTCGATCGAACGCTAGTACGAGTTCTACACCCGGGGTCTGACAAAGTCGAGACACGTTCGAACAGGTGTTTGATCGTGTCGGCGTGCCGGGCTACCGTCATCGGTAGACAGGTCTGCCGGACGGCCGGCGGGCCACGCGTGAGGAGGCCGGTGTGGGCAGCAGGCGCGGAAAGGACCCGGGCGACGGAGGCACGGTCCATCCCTTTCCCGACACCATGCAGGACGCTGCGGGGCTCACCCCGCGGCAGCGGCGCGTGCTCGAGGTCATCCGCGAGGCCGTAGACCGGCGGGGATACCCGCCGAGCATGCGCGAGATCGGCGAGGCCGCAGGGCTGGCCAGTCCCTCGAGCGTCTCCCACCAGTTACGGATGCTCGAGGGCAAGGGCTATATCCGGCGTGACCCGCACCGTCCGCGCGCGCTCGAGGTCCTCTCCCCCGGCGATGCCGGCACCGTCACCCGGGTCCCGACCGGCCACGACGACACCGGCGTCGGCGACCACCGGCCCGAGCCTTCCTACGTCCCGGTCGTCGGCCGCATCGCTGCCGGTGGGCCGGTGCTGGCCGAGGAGGCCGTCGAGGACGTCTTCCCCCTCCCCCGCCAACTCGTCGGCGAGGGAACGCTGTTCATGCTGCGCGTGACCGGCGACTCGATGGTCGACGCCGCCATCTGCGACGGCGACTGGGTGGTCGTACGCCAGCAGCCGGTGGCCGAGAACGGCGAGATCGTGGCGGCCATGATCGAGGGAGAGGCGACGGTCAAGACCTACAAGCGCCGGGACGGACAGGTCTGGTTGATGCCGCACAACCCGGCCTACGAACCCATCTCGGGCAACGACGCGACGGTCCTCGGCCGCGTCGTCGCCGTCATGCGGCGGATCTGAGCCCTCTGCGACCGAGCAAGATCGTCACGGCGCTGCGGAACCACTGACCGCGGCCGGGGCGGCCAGCCGCCGCAGCGCTCCCACCACGACCTCGCGGTCGGTCGTGAACCACATCGGTGGCAACGTCGCCCGCAGGAAGCCCGCGTAGCGTGCGCTCACCAGGCGGGGGTCCAGCACGGCCACGACCCCGCGATCGGTCGACCGCCGGATCAGCCGGCCGGCTCCTTGCGCCAGCAACAGCGCCGCATGGGTCGCGGCCACCGACATGAACCCGTTGC
>JBOGDU010000176.1:0-4246 GCA_050743145.1 Jiangellaceae bacterium
TTCCGCTCCCGACCTCGAGCACGTAACCGGCCGCTACTTCGCCAACAGCAAACCCAAGAGATCCGCCGAGCGCAGCTACGACGAAGCCACAGCGGCACGGCTCTGGCAAGTCAGCGCCGACCTGGTCGGCCTCACCGCGGCTGAATGAACCACCGCCAGGACACGACCAAAAATGGAACGACCCTCATGAGGCTCGGCGCGCACCTGGTCAACATCACACCTCCCGGCGGTCTCGCCTCGATCCACCCGACTTCCCGGAGATCGAGGACCACCTCGTCGCGCGCTACGGCGCCAGCCCGCGCACCTGGAAGCCTCAGGGGCTGGCAGCAGGCCCAGCCAGATACTGGTGGACTGAACCGACCGCTACGGAGCCCTCGCCAACCGCGCCGGCGACTCGCTTCACCGAGCCGTATCGCACGTCGCCCGCGGCGAAGACGCCCGGCAGGCAGGTCTCGAAGGGTAACGGCGGCCGACTGAGCCGCCATGCTTCTGGCGGCACGTCGCGACCGGTCAAGATGAAGCCTCGATCGTCGAGGCGGATGACATCGCGCAGCCAGTCCGTTCGCGGCTCGGCGCCGATCAGAACGAACACGGCGGCCGCGGCGATCTCTTCCCGAACGCCCGTCCGTCTGTCCTCCACGGTCAGGGCCTCAAGGCGCTCCCCACCGCTTGCGTCCACCACCCGGCTGCCCAGCCGTACGCAGATGTTGCTCGTGGCCTCGATCTGCCGCACGAGGTAGTCCGACATGCCCGCGGCCAACGACGGCCCTCTGGCCAGCAGTGTCACACGCGCGGCAAACTTCGCCAGATGTAGCGCGGCCTGGCCGGCGGAGTTGGCGCCACCGACCACGCACACCTCCTCCCCAGCCATGGCCGGCGCCTCCACCCCGGCCGCACCGTAGAAGACCCCCACACCGAGCAGCCGCTCGAGCGCTGGGATTTCCAGGCGGCGGTACGTGACCCCGACGGCGATGATCACTGCCCGCGTCGTCACCACATCACCGTCGGCCAGTTCGAGTACCCGGTGGTCCCTGCGCGCGGCCAACCTCATGACAGGCTGGGTGAACACGAACTGCGCTCCGAGGAGCACGGACTGCTCCCAGGCCCGGTGCGCCAGCTCCCCACCGCCGATCCCCCGTGGAAACCCGAGGTAGTTCCGGATCATCGAGCTGGTGCCCGCCTGTCCGCCGATCGCCAGCGACTCCACAACCAGCGTCCGCAGCCCTTCCGACGCGCCGTACACCCCGGCCGCCAGGCCGGCGGACCTGCGCCCAGGATCACGAGGTCCTGAAGCTCCGACGGGGCCTTGGTCTCGATCCCGTGCGCGGTCGCCAGCTCGGCAAACGCCGGATCGTGCATTACCGAACCGTCATGGCGGATGACGGCGGGCAGCCGCGTCACGTCCACGACGTAGTCGCGGACTAATTCCCGCCCGGCCTCCGACTCGACCGGGAAGAAGCCGAACGGTACGCCGTTTCGCGCCAATACGTCCCGCAATTCGTGACTCCGCGGGGCCCACTGTTCCCCAACGATCCGGTAGACCACGTGCCTGCGGCCGCGCGCCATGGTCCACGCGGTCAACGCCTCCTGGACCTGCGGATACAGCCACTCCTCAGGGGTGGTCCACCCCTTCATGATCCAAAAGTCGAACCGTCCGAGGGCGATCGCGCCCCGTAACGTCTCCAGCTCCTCGAACGGGACACGGGCGTGATGCCGGTCCATCTCCACCAGCACCACGCGTGTGGCATCCGGGTGCAGTCGATGGGCACGCTGCAGGAAGTCCATCCCATTCGTGCCAGGCAGCCGCAGGTCAACCGCCATGACGGCCACCTCCTCGCCGCGCCCGGCCAGACCCTCCAGCGTCTCGAGCGCGGCCCGGTGCGAGCCGGCGGTCAGCACCCGGTAGTCGGGCCCGAAACGCCGCAGCAGCGCGGATTCCGTGGCGCGGCGCGCATCGGGGTCGGCGTCTGCCACGAACAACACCGGAGCCGCAGCTACGGCCTCGTCCGGCCCGGAGGCCTGCGCCGTCATCGCGGAACGGTGTCCCACTGGCGCAGCACTCTGTGCGGCAGTCGCCCGGACGTCCGGATCCTGCGCAGCGGCATGCCGTCTCCCCCTCTGCCACTCACGTCACCGCCCGCCGCGGCCGACGCGCGTCGCCGAACGCCTCCCGATTTTGGCATCTCGCGGCGCCCAGCTCATAGCGCACTCGGCGAGTCGACGGCGGAGTGGGGTCGAGCGGTGCCAGCAGCAGCGAAGGCCCCGCGCGGGAGGGGCCCGCCGGCGGCGGTCTGCCTGAATAGTCTCGGCATCAGTACCGGAGTAGGGGGAACACGGCGACGACGGCGCCCATGACGGCAGCGCCGATGAATCCCACCGGTGCCGCCATGCGGGATGGCGTCTGCCGCCTGGTCCTACCTCAGTCGTCGCCCGGCGCTACCGAGACGACAACCTTGCCGGCGTTGGTGCGACCTTGTTCGACGTACGCCATCGCCTCGAGCGTCTGATCGAACGGGAAGGTGTGGTCGATGACCGGGCGGAGCTGCCCGTTGTCGTAGAAGGCGGCGAGCTCGCGCAGCTGAGAGCCGCTGGCCCGCATGAAGAAGAACTGGTAGCGCACCCCCAGGGCCTTGGCCTGCTTGCGGACCTTGCGACTGAGCGCGTGCATGGCCACACCCATGAACCAGGGGGCGCCGAGCTGCTTGGCGAACTCGGCGTCCGGCGGGCCGGCCACACCGATGGCCAGGCCGCCGGGCTTCAGCACTGTGAGCGACTTCTCCAGGTTCTCTCCGCCCAAGGAGTCGAGCACTAAGTCGTAGCTGTCGAGCACCTTGGAGAAGTCTTCCTTGGTGTAGTCCACGACGATGTCGGCACCGAGGCTTCTGACCAACTCCTCAGTGGCGGCGCCGGTGGTCGTCGCCACGGTAGCGCCGAGGTGCTTCGCGAGCTGGATGACCGTCGACCCGAGGCCGCCGGCCCCGGCGTGCACGAGAACCTTCTGACCCGCCTTCACGTGAGCACGGTCGACGAGAACCTGCCAGGCGGCCAGGGCAACCAGCGGCACCGCGGCCGCCTCGTGGAGGGTAAGTGACTCCGGTTTGGGTGCGACGTCGTCCTGGTCGATTGCGATGAGCTCCGCGAACGTTCCGATGCGCAGGTCGCGCGGGCGGGCGTAGATCTCGTCGCCGACCTCGAAGTCCCGCACTTCGGAGCCGATCCGGGTGACGATGCCAGCCACGTCGTGGCCGAGCGTGAATGGAGGTTTGTACTTGAGGAGCTGCCTGAACTCGCCGTTGCGGACCATCTTGTCCAGAGGATTGATGCTGGCGGCGCTGACCCGGACGAGGACGTCGCGGTTGCCGACGGTCGGCTCGGGCACGTCGGCGGCGCCCAGGCCGTCTTGGCCGTACTTCTCGACGACGAATGCCTTCATGCCAGTCATCCTTCTGAGTGTTCTAGTGTCCTGCGCCAGTAGTTCGTTGAAGAAGTCGTGCGAGTGATCCGCGTCCGAGACACCAGAAACCCGGCCCCCATGACACCGGCGCACCGGGTGTCGACGCGTGTTCTGCCCTGCGACCGTGTGGTTCTCGTTCTCGATCTGAGGGGTCCGGACATGAAGACGAAGGTCGTGCAGACCCCGCGGCGCGTAGCCGCCCTCACTCCATGCGGCAAAGGGGCGCGCCCGCATCTCAAGCATGGTCGGGTGTCGGCATGGTGGCTGCGCCCGTTCCGATCACCACCCGGCAGCGAGGGGTCGCCATGAATCAGATTCGCGTCAGTGCCCGCAAGTCGGCATTGCCGCCCCAGCCCGCGCATCGGGGCTTGCGTCCTCAGGACGGCACCGACCGCGGTTCCAGGACCACGACCGCCGTCTCAGAGGACCGCAGCGCCGCATAGGCGTCCAGCTGCCTGTCTATGTCGCGCCACCTGGCCCACAGGCGCGACCGTTCCCCTCCCTCGGCAGCGCGCCCCCTCACTGGTCGCGACCCAGTGACCAGATCCACCGTCGCGTCGGGCTGCGCCTGCAGGTTGAGCCACCAGGCCGGCTCCCCATTGGCCCAGCCGTTCATCGCCAGGGTGACCAGGTTCGGACCGTCCTCGAAGTAGCCGACGATCACGCTGCGCCGCTGGCCGGTGCGGCGCCCGGTTGTCGTGAGCCGCGCAGTGCCCCATCGGCCGCGCTTCGGACGCCAGAGCCCCACCCGGCCACCGCTGATGCGGCATACCGCGCGGTGCGCCGACCAGA
>JBOGDU010000177.1:0-13528 GCA_050743145.1 Jiangellaceae bacterium
CGACCGGCTCCAGCCACGCCGGGAGCTGGTCGACGGGGAAGAACGTCCCGGAGAACAGGAACATCGGCACGATCACGAACCGGAACAGCATCGCGAACCCACCGTCGACCTCCTGGCGGACGGCGAACGCGAAGACCGGCGCCGCGTACGCCATGCCGCACAGCACCGCCACCGGCAGCCCCAGCACGGCCCAGGGTGACGTGATGGCACCCAACGCCCAGGCCACGAGCAGGAAGGTGGTGCTGGTGATGGCCACCCGCATCAGGATGAAGGCCAGGTGTCCCAGGACGACGTCGTAGGGACCGAGCGGCGCGGCGAGCATCGCGTGGTACTGCCGTTGCCACTTGACCGCACCCATGACCGGGTACGTCGACTCGGTGACAGCCGTCTGCATCGCCTGGGCCGCGAGGATCCCCGGTGCGATGAAGGCGACGTACCCGACGCCTCCGATGCCCTCCCCGGCGTCGACCAGCGCTCCCAGGCCGAAACCTATTGCCGCCAGGAAGAAGATCGGCGCGAGGAACCCGCTGATCAGCGATCCGCGCCATACCCGCCGGTAGGAGGTCAGCCAGTAAGCGAGGGCTCGGTCCCACATCCGTCCCGGCGCCGGCTGGAGCGGTTGTGTGTCGAGGATCGTCGTCGTGCCCATCAGTCGATCAGCGTCCGCCCGGTCAGGTGCAGGAAGACGTCCTCGAGGGTGGCGCGTCGGACGAGCACAGAGATCGGCCTGAGCCCGCGAGCGTGTACGGCGCCGGCCGCGTCGTCGCCGTCGTCGGTGTAGATCAGCAGGCGGTCGGGCAGCACCTCGACGCGAGCGGCGAGATCGGCGACCTTGCCCGCGTACGGCGCATGGTCGTCGGCCGCGAAGCGCAGCTCCAGCACCTCGCGGGTGGAGTGCGCATCGATGAGCTCGCGCGGCGAGCCGTGCGCGACGATCCGCCCGCCGTCCATGACCACGAGCCGGTCGCACAGTTGCTCCGCCTCGTCCATGTAGTGCGTGGTGAGGACGAGCGTGACGCCCTGTCGCTTCAGCCGGAACAGCCGGTCCCACAACGCATGCCGCGCCTGCGGGTCGAGCCCGGTGGTGGGCTCGTCGAGGAGCAGGATCTCGGGCTCGTTGACCAGTGCCCGAGCGATTGTCAGCCGCCTCTTCATTCCTCCCGAGAGCGGCTCGACCAGGCTGTCGGCGCGGTCGGTGAGCTGCGCGAACTCGAGCAATTCAGTGGCGCGTTCGCGGACGACGGACATCGGCAGGCCGAAGTAGCGCCCGTAGACCAGGATGTTCTCGCGGACCGTGAGCTCCTCGTCGAGTGTGTCGCGCTGCGGGACGACGCCGAGGCGGGCCCGGATCGCCGGTCCGTCGGCGCGTGGGTCCAGGCCGAGGACATCCAGGTGGCCGTCGCTCGGTGGCGAGACGCAGCCGATCATCCGCATGGTGGACGACTTGCCGGCGCCATTCGGCCCGAGAAAGCCGAACGCCTCGCCGTGTGCAACCTCGAAGTCGATGCCGTCGACGGCGCTGAGTTCGCCGAAGCGCTTCGTCAGGCCGCGCGCTCTGATGAGAACCTCGTCAGGGCTCGAGTCGGGTTGGGCAGTCACGTGCATCGACGGTACCTGCATCTCCCGACAGGCCACATTCGAGTTTCGCGGCCACGCCCCGCGCGCCATGCCAGCCAGGCTGCAACTTCGACCAAGGTCGAAGTCAAGCCGGACTGCTCAGGGTCGAAGAGGGCGGCTTCCAGTGATAGGAAGCCCTCATGGACTCGTTGCATCGCTTGACGATCGAGGCCGACAACGGTGAGGACGTGCTCCTCGTGTGCTCCATCGAGAGCTGCGGGAGGAGACTGGTCGTGAAGCGCTCCGGCGGCCTGGTCGTCCTGGACCGCGGCGACTTCTTCGCGCGCCACGCCGGGGGCAGTGACGGCCTGGACATCTCGGTCGGACTGGGTTCTCGCGCTTAGCAGAGGCTGAGTCGCGCCGCTCAGCGCTACCGGGGGCGTCAGCTCAACCTCCAGCCCTACCTTGCCGGGAAGGCAGAGCCCAACACCGGGCATGCCGTCCTGACAGGGAGGCACCATCATGGATCAGTTCGATCCGAACATTCCGGGGCTCATCGAGGGCAACGTCACCAGCGTCCTCGTCACCGACCCACAGCCGTTCATCTTCGGAACGGGCAACAAGGTGATCGACCCCACCAGGTCGTTCGACCTGACGATCGAGTGGGAGCTCTTCGGGCAGCTGGTGCCGCTGTGGCTCGCGGCGCTGGCAGGCAACTGGGACGTCTCGGTGTACGCCGAGTCGCTCGGTGGCGGGAACGAGGTCCGGCTGGGCACTGCACTCGTGCCGACAAGTGCGACCCTGCCCTGCACCGTGAACCAGGCGCAGCCGAACTGCACCAAGTATGCGACGACCGTAACGGTCCCGCCGGGCACGTTGCAGGAGCACGTTCCGGGCTCCGACCAGGGCGGCATCTACAAGCTCGCGGTGGCCGTCTTCCTCAACAGCACCATCGCCGGCGTTCCCGGCTACGACCTGATCGGGTTCAGCGAGGGGCCGATCATCCAGGCGGAGAACCCGGTCTGACCGCCGGCCGGATTCATCGTCTGCGAAGGGTGTGTCGAGATGAGCGACGTCCTCGCCAGCTTCCGAGAGCTGAAGGGCATCGGGCCGGCAACCGAGGCGAAGCTGCACGAGGCCGGTGTGTTCACGTGGGCGGCACTCTCGGATGTCGTGACCACACTCGCCAGCGTCCGCGGCAGCAACGGCGACACGCTCCGCGACCTGTCCGTTCAAATTGCGGGTCGGGCTTCGGCGGCGGGGGGCACCTCAGCCCCCCCGCTGCCGAGCGGTGAACGCAGCGAGGCGTTCATCGTCAGGATGTCGCTGGCCACCGGCGGTGTGCCGATACGTTCCGCGGTGACACACGTCCGGACTCAGCACGAGCAGCCATGGGCCGGCTGGTCGCCCGACGACGTGATCCGCTTCATCGAGGAGCACGCATCGCTGGCGGTCGCCCCGGCGCCGGTGCCCGCCGAGCGCACCACCGCGCCTGCTCCGGCACGCGCCGCGACCCCGTCCCGAGATCACGTCATCGTCCTCGACGTCGGAAACGTCATCGGCGGAAGGCGACGGAGCATCGAGCTCGTCGTGTCGACCGCCAAGGTGGCTCCGCGGGCGGAGTTCGAGTACCGGGCGACACTCGCCGGTCGGCCTTACGGACAGGCGACGACGGCCGGCCCGGCCTGGACCAACCTGTCCGGACGCACCGGACACGGCCGACCACCCGACCGCCTGCCGCTCCACTTCGAGGCGGTCGAGCTCCCACCAGGCGTCCAGCGTTTGAAGTTGGAGATGACGCTGCGGCTGCAGTCGCCCACCCGGCGAGTTCCCATCCTCGAACTCGGGTAGTCGTGCGGTCAGCCGGTCAGGGCGGGCGCCCGGGAGCCGGCCCTGACCGCGCGGTACAACTGGGTCGTCTCGAGGCCGGGTTCGGCCTGCAGCGTCGCATTCAGCACCCGGCGGCAGAACTCGTACTGACGAATCGCCTGGTAGACCCGCCCCTGGCCGGCGTAGCAGCGCATCAGCAGCCGGTGAGCGTCCTCGTGGCAAGGGTCGACGTCCAGCATCCGGTGGCCGGTGGCGATGCAGTCGTCGAGATGCCCCGAGGCGAGCTGGATTCTGCTCAGGCGGTCCAATGCATCGATGTACACGATCCGCAGACTCTCCCGGGGTAGCAACGTCCACTGCTCGTACGGCGCGTCGGACGCGAAGTCGCCGCGGTAGTACGCGATTGCCTCCTGGTACGCGGCGAGTGCGCCGGACGCGTCGCCCGACCGCTCGGCAGCACGGGCCTTCGACAGCGCTGCCTCGAAGCGCCCGACGTCCGTCACGACCTGGAGCTCGGGGTTGATGCGGTAGCCACCGTCGGCGTACTCGATCACGTACAGGTTCGTGACCTCGAGTAGGGCCCGACGCACCCCGCTGACCGCCACCTGAAGGCGGTTGCGGGCCGCCGGTGGCGCCACATCCGGCCAGAACTCGGCGAGCAGCTCGTCGCGGAGGCAGGCGTGGCGCCGACGCGAGAGCAGGTATCGCAGGACGCTCACGCCCCGCTGTCCGGTCCACGTCCTGACACCGATGCCATCGACCCGCAGCTCGAAGCTCCCGAGGAGTCTGGCTTCCACCATGGCCCGTGGGCGTGCCGTGCTCTCGGCCGGCGCCGCGGCTCGCGATCTGTCCGGCGCAGCCGGCGTCATCTGCCGACGCGGACGGGGCCCTTGATCCACCCGACCCTCGAGGTGGCGTCCGAGCGACCGCGCCCAGATCGGGCGCAGCCAGCCCCATCGGTCTTCGAGCGGTACGACCCACGGCCGCAGGTCCGACGCAGGTACCGGCTCGGTCGCGAGCTGGGGGTGCCAGTATCCGGTGGCAGCGCATACTTCCAGCGCCGCCAGCTGGTCGCGAGTGCAGAGGTCGAGCAGGTTGGCCGTCAGCCGATCGAGCATCGATCGACCGCTGTGGGACGCGTCGAGAGCGTCGAGCACGGCCTCGCGCGGCCACTTCGCGGCAGCATCGAGCACGTCCTGGACGACTGCCGCGCGGTGCCCACCCATCTCGAGGAGCCGGATGCGGTACCGGTCGGGGAACCCGCCGGCCGCTTCGATCGCGTTCGGACCGGCGAGGTCCGCCGCCGACACGACGTGGTCCGCGCCGCGGTGGAACGCCATCGGATAGCGGCTCTCGGCGACGGCCACCAGGCTCACACCACGATCGGCGACGATGGGACGGATGCTCTCGACCAGCCGCCCGAGGTCGGCGGTGAGCCGCCCGGCGAACTCGAGCACGATCACGGCCCCGATGGGTGACCGACGCATGGTCTCGTCCAGCCGCGCGCTCGGAGCCACTTCGAGTCGCTCCTCTTGTTCGGCTGCGCCGACCCAGCGATGCAGGCAAGCGGTCGCCAGTGGTCCGGCGAGTGCATCGGCCCGGGCGCTCCGGCTGCGGAGCCACACACAGCCCGGCCAGCGGTCCCATCCGTCGACCAGGCCCGCCAGCCGTTCCGCGACGTAGGACCCGGGCGGCCCACGCACCACCGAGAACGGCACGTCGCCGATGCGGTGGACGTTCGGGTCGGCGGACGTGGCCGTCAACGGGAGAGGTCGCATGACCCGTGGCAGGTACAAGGCCCCCCCTTTGCAGCGGCCGATCACCCTGCATGAATGAGCCAGCAGCGTGCGAGTTGATACGCGCTGGGTCGACCCCGACTCTGGCCGCTGTTCGTGCGCCGCTGGTTCAGCGTTCGCTCGCGGGAAGTCGCAAGGCGTCGCAGACGGCGCGCCAGACGAGCTTCGGGTCCTCACCAGCATCGAGGGCTTCGTGTACCGTGCGACCGCCGAGGCCCCCGAGCACCTGGTCGCGGGCCCACGAGTCGGCGTATGCCGGGCCGAGGTGGTGTTCCATCCGCCGCCAGAACTCCGTCAGCCGCACGGACAGGGAGCGTAACGGCACAGCATCCGGAGTCTGGGCGCACCCAGGCGAGGCCGTTCCGCGCGATCCCCGAGGGAGGATCAGTGACGGAGGACGACCACTGCCATGGCCGGCAGCATCACGATGTGGCCGAGGACGAGAAGGCCGTCGCCGGAGAGTAGCCCTGCCCAGTACGCTGGAAACAAGACAACGAACGACAGGTACATCGCTCCCGCCATCTCGAGGATGGAACGCCAGGAGCGTCTCCGGATCGCCATCCAGATCGACATCCCGAGGGTCATGCTGGTGGCCATGACGAGTGCCGTCGGGACCGCCGCCTCCAGGACGTCGCTATGGCCCAGCCCGTCGAGCATCATGGTCAGGAGTGGGTAGAACAGCATCATCCCGACGACCATCGAGGCGAGCATCTCGCCGTAGTGCAACCAGAATCCCCGTGACCTGAGCCGTTGGAGCGGTGGGGCCGTGTGCACGTCGTGCATGAGGAACGCCCTTCTCTCGAATACCCTAGGGGGGTACGGTACGCTTCGGGAGCCGGTGACGTAAGGGGTTTCGGGAACCGTCGGCCCACGATGGCGGCGATCACGCTCACCTGGCCACGGCCTGTGGGCCGGACGCCGGTCTGGCCATGCTGGAGGCGTTGGACGCCGAGGCCGTGCGGCGGTCGACCAGCGTGCCCGAGCAGCGTTACCTCCAGGCCCGGGCCCGCCGGCTGACAGCGCCGGCTCCTGCCGGATCTGCTGTTGCTCGGTCACGCTGCCTCCTCCTGTCGAGGGCGGGTCCCGACGCGGGCGAGGTCGCGAGGTCGGTCTCCCGCCTGGTGTGCGGGGTGGGACGGGGTGCGGGCCGCGGCGATGCTCGTCGCCACCGGGCCGGCGACGAACCAGATCCCGAGCACGAGCGTCAGCATGCCGACGGACCCCAACATCGGCAGGGCTCGCTCGACATCACCGGTCGGCGCACTCATGGCCAGCAGGAGCCCGACAGCCACTGCCCAGGCCAGTGCCGCCTTGCGGAACTCGCGCCACTCGTGCTGGGCGCGCTGGCCCCCGGTGCGGTGCGGTTTGGCCACCGCTGGTGCGTCCGCGTAGCGGTGCGCAAACCGTTGGTCCACCCAGCGCACGACATCGTGACCGAACGCCACCGTGAATCCCAGGTACATTGCGGCGAGCGCGTGCGCCTGGGTGGGCGCCGCTCCCCGCTGCAGGTCCGCAGCAGTCAGCGCCAGCAGCGCGAGGTCGGCTGCCGGAGATCCCAGCAGTAGGACCAGCCCCAGCCCGTGCCGGCGCAGCACGTACCGGGCCGCCAACCCCGCGACGAGGAACACCCAGAAGGCGACCTCGGCGATCAGTATGGCTGTGACGATCATGGCAACTCACTCCTATCTAGCACACTTGTGTTAGCTACCTAACACAAGTGTGCTAGAACATGTTCCATGCCGCTTCAGATCGACCACAACCAACGACGCGCACAGCTGGCCCAGGCCGTCTGGCGGATCGTCGTTCGCGAGGGCGTGCGCGGTGCGTCGGTGCGCGGTGTCGCCCGCGAGGCCGGCCTGTCGATGGGCTCGGTCCGGCACTTCTTCGCAACCCAGGACGAGCTGTTGCGCTTCGCGGTGCAAGAGGTCGTCGAGCAGGCCACTCGACGGATCGAGGCGGGCGCGGAGGCACGAACGTCGGCCGTCGACGAAGGCCGCCCACTCGATGCCGCCACCGCCCTGCTCCAAGAAGTGCTACCGCTCGACGAGGAGCGGCTGACCGAGGCAAGGGTGTGGGCCGCGTTCACCGCACCCCCGGTCACCGATCCAGTGATGGCCGCGGTCCGGCGAGAGGCCGACGACGGCGTCAGGGAGCTGTGCCACGACACCCTCGCCGGGCTGGCGTCGCTCGGCTTGCTCGATCCCGCCCGTGACCTCGCCGTCGAGACCGAGCGGGTCCACGCCCTGCTGGACGGGCTGACGCTGCACTTGCTGCACGATCCGACCCGCACGCCCGCGGACCGGGTCAGGTCCGTACTCCTCGCCCACCTCGGCGACCTCGGCAGGCCGCCGAATACAGACGCGCACTGATCGAGCCCCTCACCGGCGACGTCGTGCTGCCGTTGACGACCCGGTCGTCGTCAGAGCGTTTCGGGCAGGCCGAACGCCGGGAACAGGGCGGAGCCGAATGTCGTGATCTCGACGATCTTGGCGCCCTCGACGCGCAGCACGTCGAACTTGAAGGCACGGAAGACCGTGTCGCCCGGCCGGCGGAGGTAGCTCGCGGCGGTCGGCATCCGGTTGGCGCTCGTCGGCACCAGGCGCCAGTCGCCGTCGCGGTCCTCCCCCAGGGCACGTTCGATCAGCGGCGCGATCGAGTCGAGGCCATCGAAGACCAGCATGTCCGGCGGCATGGTGATGCGGATGTCCTGCGCGGCCGCGGCGACGGCGGCCACGGCGTCGCACCGCTCGTGGGCGTCGATGAACCGGGCGAGCAGGTCGCGCTCCTCGCCAGACAGTTCCCGCCCGGACCATTCGGCGCGGCGCTCCGGGAGGTGCTGCTGCATGGTGGCGCGGGCGCGCTGCAGGGCGCTGTTCGCTGCCGCGACGCTCGTGTCCAGCAGAGACGCCGTCTCGGCGGCCGGCCAACCGAGCACGTCGCGGGCGACGAATGCCGCCCGCTGCCGCGGCGGCAGGAGCTGCATGGCGGCAATGAATGCAAGCTCGATCGTCTCGCGCTCGACGACGACGGCGTCCGGTTCCTCGTCGCTCGGCGCGATCTCGTCCAGAAGGCGGTCCGGATACGGCTGCAGCCACGGAACCTCGGCGAAGGACTGCAGCTTCGTCAGCTGACGCGACCGCTGCCGGAGCGCATCGAGGCAGACGTTCGTCGCGATCCGGTAGAGCCAGGCTCGAAACAGCCCGCTGCCGTCGAAGCGGTCACGGCCGCGCCAGGCACGCAGGAATGTCTCCTGCACGGCATCCTCGGCCTCGTCGAAGGACGCCAGCATGCGGTAGCAGTGGACGTGCAGCTCGCGACGGTGGCGCTCGGCGAGCGTCGCAAAGGCGCCCTCGTCACCGGCGGCCGCGGCGGCGGAGGTGTCGTCGGCGTGGTCGACGGTCATGCCTACGCCGGCTTCCCAGGGACTTCCTGCACGACCCAGCTGTTGCCGTCGGGGTCGCTGAAGGCGAGGTAGGAGCCGTAGTCGGCGCGGTCGGGGTGCGGGCCGGGCTCGCGGCCGGTGGCGCCGAAGTGGAACACCTCGCCGATGTCGACGCCGCGTTCGGCCAGCTCGGCCCGCGCCTTGTCGATGTCAGTGACGACCAGGTGCAGGCCCTCGGTCGTGCCGGGGGGCGCCTTCGTGATGCCGATGCCGATCGAGATCGAGCACGCCGAGTCGGGCGGCGTCATCTGCACGACCCGGAAGTTGTCGCTTGCGCGGTGGTCGACGTCCAGGTTGAACCCACACTGCTCGGTGTAGAAGGCCTTGGCCCGGTCCACGTCCGACACGGGTACCAACACGAGCTCGAGCTTCCAGTCCACGGTGCAGCCTCCTCGGGCTTGGTAGGCGCGGTCGCCGTTCTCACCCGTACAACGAAAGACCCTACGGAAACTCATCGGTCCCG
Organism: Jiangellaceae bacterium; assembly: GCA_050743145.1. Lineage (GTDB taxonomy): Bacteria > Actinomycetota > Actinomycetes > Jiangellales > Jiangellaceae > DASRTE01. Next base: position 9,089 of record JBOGDU010000177.1, read on the forward strand.
CGATGAGGAGGCAGAGATCCCACGGAAGCGGCGAACGCAGATGGCAGAAGTTCGCCGCGGTAGCCTTGGCGAGGGGTGTCCGCGTGCAACCGGCGGGCCACTCTCATTTGGCAGGAACGCGCACCCGGGACGAGTGGGAGACTCGGCCCCGATCTGCCCGGATGGGCGTTGCGGATCGGCGAGTAGAGAGCGGCAGCGGTGAGTATCCACTTGTCCGGCGGAGGGGCCACGCTTCGGCGGATCGTGGTCAGCTGCGACGTCGCTGGATGCCCGGTTCAGGTGGAGCCGTCGGCGGCGGAGCGGTGGCGTAGTGACGCGGATGCCGGATCGTGGGCTCGTGATCATGCGGCCGGCTGGACGTACGACCCGGTCCGCGGAACCGACTACTGCCCCGAGCACGCCGAGTTCAGCACGCCCCCGGCCCAGGGGGCGATCGCGCCCCGACCCAGTGCCACCGTGCGCGACCGGGCGGGCAATCCGGTGAACCGCGACGCCTATGCCGCGCAGCTGCGGGCACGACTCGGCGAGAGTTCCGAGACCACGGGCTCGCTCCCTGCGCTGACACGCGGCCAGGCCGACGTCGCTGCCCGGCTACTCGACGAACTTGCCGGCGTCTACAGGGGCGAGGACCTCGGTACGCTCGCCGGCGAACTGTCCCGGCTGCTCGACAGCCAGCACCGACGATCCGACCGCTCGAGCTAGGCCTGGCGAAATCGGACGAAACTACCTCGGCGCAGCCTCAGCGCTGGTAGGCCCCGCAGGTGGTGGGGTCAGGCCTCCAGGCTGCCCGTGGCTGCCGAGCCTACGGCCCCAGCAGGGAAGCAGGGAGCACGGCAATCCCGTCGGAGCGCCGGTAGGCATCCGGCCCCGTCGTGATGACCGCAGCGTCGAGGAGGTCGTCCCCGAGTTCGCGGCGCAGCCAGCGCAGATGTGTCACGTCCGAGTCCTCGACGGAAGGGGCGAGCTTGACTTCGAACGCGACGACCCGCTGGTCGGGCCGCTGGACGATCAGGTCGATCTCGTGATCACCGTTGCGGGTTCGCAGGTGGTGGACCGTGGCCTCGGCAGCCTGGGAGAAGACGCGGACGCTCAGGGTCACGAGCGACTCGAAAAGCTGCCCCAGCAGGAGGCCCCGAGTCGGCGATCGCGCGGCCGTAGCGCCGGCAAGAAGCGCGTCGGCGTCGACGCCGAGGAGCCGCGCAGCCAGAGCGGGATCCGCGAGGTGATGCTTCGGTGCCTGCGCTAGCCGCGTGAAGGGGTTCGGCGTGGGCAGCCAGCCGGGTACGGGGTCGATCAGCCAGAGGTGGGTGAGCACGTCCCGGTAGGCGATCGTGGTCGTCTTCGCCGGCTTGTCGGCGTCGCCTGTTGTCGCAGCGTGGAGGATGGCGTTGTAGGCGGCCGTGGTCGCTGTTGCCGCGGCGTATGCGGTCAGCCACCCACGCAGGGTGGCAGGACGTCGCACCGGGCGTCCCTGGTCGGCGAACTCGCGCTCCACGACGCGCACGACGTAGCCGTCGAGCTGGGCGCGCCGTGCCCGTGGCGGAAGCAGGCGAATCCCGGGGAACCCCGAGCTCACGATCTCGTCGGCGTAAGCCGCGAGGTTCATCGCCGCCTTACCCTCGATCGCCGGGCGTCGACCGCTGAGCAGCTCACGCAGGCTCACCGTCGGCGAGTCAAGGTCACGCTCGGTCAGACTCATCGGCCGTATCCGCACTTGGACGATGCGTCCGGCGCCAGAGTGGACGGGCGCATCCACCGGCGCCGCGCTACCCGTGAGTAGAAACCTACCCGGCCGTGGGTCATGGTCGACACTGCGCCGCACCATGTCCCACACGCTCGGAACCCGCTGCCACTCGTCGATGAGCACCGGCCCCAGCGCTCGGTCGACCCGGGTGGGATCGGCGGCCAGCAGCTCACGCTGCGCCGCGTCGTCAAGCGCCATCACCGCGGCGGCCCGACGCGAGGCCGTAGCCGTCTTCCCGACGCCCTTCGGTCCTTCGAGCGCGACGGCGGCGAGGCCCGACAACAGCTCGTCGAGCTCCGCGTCGACGATGCGCGGCCGGTATGTCGCCACTACGCTACCTCTAGCATGTAGATCACACTACCTCTAGCATCAACCAGGCGCTACCGGTAGCCTGATCTCCGAATTGCGGCCCGGGCCAATCGACCAACCGTTCGCGGCCGCACAAGTGGTGTGGATCTATGCCTTGTCTGGCTCCTGAAGCTGCATCGGGTTGACCCAACGGACCTCGGTGAACCGGGCAAAGTCGGAGTCGGCCGAGCACACGCCGATACCGTGTTCGATTGCGAGCGCAGCGAGGTACGCGTCGGTCACGAGATTTCCACGTAGGTCACCGTCGACCATCAGCCGGCGAAACACCTGGGCGTGCCGGGGTGTGGGCTCCGGAATCCATGCGGGTTCGGCGTCGAGCCAATCCGACACGAACTCCCAGGCCTGCGCCGGCGAGAGCGGTTCGTCCGAAGCGCGAGGATGGGTCGAGGTGCGCAGGAACGCGCTCAGTGAGACCCACGGCAACCCGACCCGGGTCTCGCCGTTGAGGGCGGCCTCCAACCATTCACGCGAAGGGTCGTGGAACCGGCTGGTGCTGTCCACGGCATACAGCAGGATGTTCGCATCGACGATCACGCGGTGCGGTCCATGTCATCCAGCAGGTCGAGGGCCTCGGCGACGTTGGAGACATCGATCCGCATCTTCAGCGGGCGAGTGCGCTGCCGGTACTGCGTGCGCTCGGGACGGGCCCGCAGGCCCGCCCGGGCCAGCTCGTTGACAGCCTCGCTCAAGCTGAGATGGCGCTGCCGTCTGAGTTGCTCGACATAGGCAGCCACGTCGTCGTCGAGTCTTACGGTGGTGCGCATGAGACCACTCTACATCGTAGATGCGCTCTAGTGCACATCAGTGATGCTGGCCAGCCTTGTCGCACCTCTCGGGTTCGTTCCCGATGACGTACGGCGCCATTCAGGCGTTGCCCTAGCCGACTGTCGGCCAGTGCGGGCCGAGATAGGGGTCTGGGTTGGCTTGGGCCCATTGATCGAGCGCCTTCGCGAGCGCGGAGGCCTGTCCACCACCTGCCGGCAGGTTCTTCTTCAGCATGAAGACGAGCACGAGGTCGCGTTCTGCGGCGAAGTCCGCCGCGTTCTCGGTGACCACGGCTCTTGCCTGCGCGCGAGCTACTTCTGCCACCTGGGCATCCTCGGTCGCCCGTAGCCCGATCTCGGCAACATGGACGGCATCATGTCCGTACGCGTCGCGAAGCAGTTGAGCCGTGGCAAGAGGGAACATCTCATCGATCAGGAACGCTGTCACGCCAGCAGCGCCTCGCGCTGTTCGGCGGCGTGGCGGTTGCGCTCCGCGACGGTCCGGTTGCGCTCGATCCGCTCCCGGATCTCGTCAGGATGATCAGCCGCATAGTCCAGCGCAATGCGGACGAGCCGAGGGTGTAGGTCGGACTCGGCGCTCAACGTTGCGATGCGCTGCTCTTCAGAGCCATCGAGTTCCTGCAGCCGTGAGATGATCTCCCATACGTCTGGTCCGGCCGAGAGCGCGGCGCGTCGGTCGTGAGCGGGGCCACGGAAGACAATGCCTGGGTAGTCGAGTTGATCGACGCCCTCGATGATGAGCCGATCAAGTAAGGCCGTGGCGCTGACGCCCTCGTGGGCCGCACGAGAGGCTAGTAGGCGCTTGGCGCCATCGGTGATACGAAACGATGTGCTCCGAGCCATCGGAGTCTCCTCCCAGAAGCACTCCCATACCGCAAGTGTAGCGCGGACGCGGTACATAATGACGACCACTCGGCCGTGGAGACCCAAGTCTGAGATGCGGTCGCTGTCAGTCCGTCAGGGGAGGATGGGGGCGTGGCTGACGTCCTCGGGGTGTTCGGGCCTCCGACCAGGCAGTGGTTCGCCGGTGCGTTCGCCGCGCCCACGGCGGCTCAGGAGGGGGCGTGGCGGGCCGTTGCCGACGGCCGGAACGCGCTGGTGGTGGCACCCACCGGCTCGGGCAAGACGCTGGCCGCCTTCCTCTGGGCGCTCGACCGGCTCGCCGCCGAGCCAAAGCCTGACGATCCCAAGCAGCGCTGCCGTGTCCTGTACGTCTCGCCGCTGAAGGCCCTGGCCGTCGACGTCGAACGCAACCTCCGCGCCCCGCTCGCCGGCATCGGCCAGGCCGCGCGAAGGCTCGGACAGTCCGAGCCAGACGTCACCGTCGGCATCCGCTCCGGCGACACGCCGACCGACGAGCGGCGACGGTTCCAGCGAACGCCGCCCGATGTGCTCATCACCACCCCTGAGTCGCTGTTCCTCATTCTGACGTCCCAGGCCCGGGAGTCCCTCCGCGGCGTCGAAACCGTCATCGTCGACGAGGTCCACGCCGTCGCCGGCACCAAGCGGGGCGCCCACCTCGCGCTCTCTCTCGAACGACTC
>JBOGDU010000178.1:0-17648 GCA_050743145.1 Jiangellaceae bacterium
GGATGGATCGGCTCCAGGTAGCGGTCGGGCCGAAAGGTCGGGATGACCCGCCCGGACCAGGTCGGGTCGGCGGCGAGAGCGGCGTGCGCGGACAGGCTGTCGCAAGGGTCGTCGGTGGTTGCCAGAACCTGGATGCGGAAGCGCTCGTACAGCGCCCGAGGCCGGTAACCGTCCTTGCCGAGTCGGTCGGTCACCTGGTCGTAGATCGTGTCGGCCGTCTGGGCGGAGGGGCGGACCGCCACGTCGAAGATCTCCGCCAGCTCCGCCTCGAGCCAGTATCGGACGGGCGTGCCGCGGTAGGCATCCCAATGCGTGCAGAGCAGCCGCCACACCTCGCGCGCCTCGGCGTCGGTGAGCCGGCCATGGCCGACGCCGAGCGCGTCCAGCGGGACCCCACTGGCGTGCAACAGCCGGGTCACGTAGTGGTCGGGCGTCACGAACAGGCTCGCCGGATCGGCGAAGGGCTCGTCATCGAGGAGCAGCCGTGGGTCGACGTGGCCGTGTGGGGACAGGACGGGCAGGTCGCGCACGACGTCGTAAAGGCGCCGCGCGATCGCCCGGACCCCGGGCTCCGGTGGCAGCAGCCGGTCCGGGTGGAGCTGGAGTGGGGGCGCAGCGGTGGCCATGCCCTCATGGTGCGCACAGGGAGTCGGCGTGACAACCGGTCGCCGCGTGTCAGCGCCCCGGCATTGCCCGCGGCGGCCGATCTGGGCATGCTGGTGGTGCTGATCCGGACTGCTGGGGCCGCGAATGACACAGACGGTTGGTCCACGGACCGCGCCGGTGCCGACCGCCGCGCGCATAGGTGGGCCCGATGCGGTCCTCACCGAAGAGCAGGTCCGGGCGTTCATCCACGACCAGCTCGCGGCGGCCGACCTGGACGGGCGCAGCGTGTGCGTGCTGGTGCCCGACGGCACCCGCAGCTGCCCGCTGCCGCTGCTGCTCGGGGCGGTGCACGGGGCGCTGCACGGCCGGGTCACGCGGTTGACCGTTCTGATCGCGCTGGGCACCCATGCCCAGATGGGGGAAACGGAGCTGGCCGGGCACCTGGGCTACCCGGCCCGCGCGATCGCCGAGCGTTATCCCGGCACGACCGTGCTCAACCACGAGTGGTGGGACGCGGCGACCTTCGCCTCGGTGGGCACGATCGGCGCCGACCGGCTCAGCGAGCTGTCCGGCGGCCGGTTCCACCAGGCGGTCGACGTGCGGCTGAACCGGGCCGTCGTCGAGCACGACGTGACGCTGGTCGTCGGCCCCGTGTTCCCACATGAGGTCGTCGGCTTCTCCGGTGGCAACAAGTACTTCTTCCCGGGCGTCTCCGGCCAGGAGGTCATCAACGTGTCCCACTGGCTCGGCGCGCTCATCACCAGCGCCGAGATCATCGGCACCCGCGGCACGACCCCGGTCCGCGCGCTGATCGACGAGGCCGTCTCGCTGGTGCCGGGCGACAAGCTCGCGCTCTGCGTCGTGGTCGCGTCGGGCACCGGTGCCCTGCATGCGGCGACCTTCGGGGAGCCGCAGGCAGCGTGGGCGGCCGCCGCCGACGTCTCGGCCGAGACCCATGTCCGCTACCTGGACGCCCCCGTGCGCCGGGTGCTCTCGCTCGTGTCGACCAAGTACCACGACATGTGGACCGCTGCCAAGGGCTTCTACAAGGTCGAGCCGGTCGTCGCCGACGGCGGCCAGGTCGTCGTGTACGCGCCGCACGTCCGTGAGATCAGCGCCACGCACCCAGAGGTCGAGGAGATCGGCTACCACTGCCGCGACTACTTCGTGCAGCAGTGGGATCGCTTCCGTGGCGTCCCCTGGGGCGTCCTGGCACACTCGACCCACCTGCGCGGTTCGGGCACCTACGACGAGTCCGTGGGCGAGAGCTGCCGGGTCACAGTCACCTTGGCCACCGGCATCCCCGAGGAGCAGGTACGGGCGGTGAACCTGGACTACCTCGACCCGGCGGAGGTCGACGCCGACGCATGGGCGGGCGATCCGGGCACGCTGGTGGTGCCCCAGGCCGGCGAGGTTCTCTTCCGGCTGCGCTGAGTCGTGGCAACCGCTTGTCACGCGTTGCTACGTCATGGCTTACTGAGCTGAGTGCCGGTCCGTTCGCTCCGGCGGGCGATCACCCGAGTCAGCGACGTGCGGGAGGTCCGACTTGCTTCGACCGCAGGACACCCTCACCCGGGAACGCAAGTCGCTCACCGGGCTCTGGCGGTTCAGGCTCGACGAAGCCGGCCAGGGCCGGACCGCGGAATGGTTCAAGGGCCCGCTCGCGGACGCCCGCGAGATGGCCGTCCCGGCCAGCTTCAACGACCTCGCCGCCGATGCAGCGGTACGCGACTATTTCGGCGATGTCTGGTATCAGACCACCGCGCGTGTGCCGCGAGGCTGGGCCGGGCAGCGCATCGTCCTGCACCTGGAGTCCGCAACCCACCGGGCGACGGTCTGGGTGGACGACGCCGAGGTCGCCTCCCACGAGGGCGGGTACACCCCGTTCGAGGCCGACGTGACCGAACATGTCCAGGTCGGCGGCGAGGTGCGCATCACGGTCGTCGTCAACAACACGCTCAGCTTCCAGACGATCCCACCGGGTGTCATCGAGGACACCCCGGACGGCAAGCGTCAGCGCTACTGGCACGACTTCTTCAACTACGCCGGCATCCACCGCCCGGTATGGCTGTACGCGACCCCCCCGGCTCACCTCGTCGACGTCACCGTGGTCACCGACCTCTACGGTGCCAACGGCTCCATCGAGTACATGACCACGGCCCAGGACGCCGACGGAGCCGAGGTGAGGGTCATCCTGCGCGACGCCGACAAGGAGGAGGTCGCGACCGGCACCGGTGCCGGCGGCACCCTCACGGTGCCCGACGTGCACAGATGGGCTCCCGGCGACGGCTACCTGTACGACCTCGAGGTGCAGCTGGTCGACGAGACCGGCGCGGTCCTGGACAGCTACCACCAGAGCGTGGGCGTGCGCACCGTGACGGTGGACGGCACCAGGTTCCTCATCAACGGCGAACCGTTCTACTTCACCGGCTTCGGCAAGCACGAGGACCTCGCGGTGATCGGCAAGGGTCACAACGACGCCTTTCTGGTGCACGACTTCGAGCTGCTCAAGTGGATCGGCGCGAACTCCTTCCGGACCTCGCATTACCCGTACTCCGAGGACGTCCTGGACTACGCCGACCGCCAGGGCATCGTCATCATCGACGAGACGCCGGCGGTGGGCTTGAACATGGGCCTCAGCGGCGGGATCTTCGGTGCGCAGAGCTACACCACGTTCTCTCCCGAGACGATCAACGAAAAGACCCGCGAGGTGCACGCACAGGCGATCCGCGAGCTCGTGGCTCGCGACAAGAACCACCCGAGCGTCGTGCTGTGGTCCATCGCCAACGAGCCCGAGTCCGACACCGAGAGAGCCGAGGACTACTTCAAGCCACTGTTCGACCTGACCAGGCAGCTCGACCCGACCCGGCCGGTCGGCTTCGTCAACGTCATGCTCGCCCCCTACGGCAAATGCCGCGTCTCCCAGTTCGGCGACGTGCTGATGCTCAACCGGTACTACGGCTGGTACGTGAACACCGGTGAGTTGAAGGCTGCCGAGATCGCTTGGGAGGAGGAGCTGCAGGGATGGGCGAGCGAGGGCAAGCCGATCATCATCACCGAGTACGGTGCGGACACCTACCCCGGACTGCACTCGATCACGCCTCAGCCCTGGTCCGAGGAGTACCAGGTCGACTACCTCGCCATGAACCACCGCGTGTTCGACCGCATCGACGCAGTCATCGGTGAGCAGGCGTGGAATTTCGCGGACTTCGCCACGACCTCGGGGATCATGCGCGTAGGAGGCAACAAGAAGGGCGTCTTCACCCGCGACCGCCAGCCGAAAGCGGCCGCCTGGGCGCTGCGTCGCCGCTGGCGGCGCGACGGCTGAACCCGTGACCACCGAGCCCTCGTCGTCCTCGCCTGCACGACAGCAGGCCACCTGCAGGGGAGCGTCGTGACAGCAGCCACCACCACGGCCCAAGCGCCAACCGAGGTCACGGAACTCCGGCTGCCACAGTACGCGGGCTACACCGCCGGGGACGCGGCGAACAACCTCGCGTTCTCCATGACCTCGATGTTCCTGCTGCTCTACTACACCGACGTCGTCGGCATCTCCGCCGCAGCGGTGGGCACGCTGTTCCTGGTCGTGCGCGCGTGGGACGCGTTCGCCGACATCTTCGCCGGCCGTCTGGTCGACCGCACGATGACCCGGTGGGGCAAGTTCCGTCCGTTCTTCCTGTTCGCCGGCATCCCCGTGCTGCTGCTCAGCGCCGCCACCTTCACCGTGCCGGGCGGGCTGTCAGATGGCGGCAAGCTGGCCTACGCGTACATCTCCTATGCGCTGCTCGGCATGTTCTACAGCCTGGTCAACATCCCGTACGGTTCGCTGGCCGCGGCGATGACGCAGAACCCGCAGGAGCGCGCCAAGCTGGCCAGCTCGCGCGCCGTGGGATCGGCGCTCACGATCATCATGCTGGCGTTCGTCGTCGCCCCGCAGATCCAGGGCTCGGGCGACCTGCAGCGTTCGCTGACCATCACCACCCTGGCCTTCGCTGTCGTCGGGTCCGCGCTGTACGTGTTCCTCTTCTCCACCGCCAGGGAGAACGTCCAGCGCGACGTCGCGCAGGTGAGCTTCAAGCAGACCGTCGGCACCCTCAGGCAGAACCGGCCGCTGATGATGCTGTGCCTCAGCGCTCTGGCGTTCCTCACCGCCATGTTCTCCATGCAGACCGTCAACGCGTTCTACGCCCGTGACGTCCTCGGCGACGCCAACTACTTCATCGTCATCACGGTGGTCAGCACCGGGGCCATGTTCGTCATGGCTCCGCTGGTCCCCAAGATCGTGCGCACGTTCGGCAAGAAGCGCGGCTACATCATCGCCGGTCTGATCGGCATCGTCGGCGGCGTCGGCATCACCCTGTCGCCTCCGTCGACACCGGCCGTCCCGATCTTCTTCTTCGCGGTAATCGGCATCGCCCTCGCGGTGGTCAACACGCTGATGTTCGCGTTGGAGGCCGACACCGTGGAGTACGGCGAGTGGAAGACCGGATTCCGCACGGAGGGCATGACCTACGCACTGTTCTCGTTCACCCGCAAGCTGGGACAGGCCGTGGGCGGGGCTGCCGCCGCCTACACCATCGGGCTCGGCGGCTACATCGCCGGTGCGGAGGCGCAGAGCGACGGCGCCATCACCGCCATCCGTTGGGCCGCGGGCCTCATTCCCGCCCTCTTCATCATCGTCGCCGTCGCCATCATGTCCGCCTACCCGCTGACCGAGCAGAAGTTCCAGGAGATCGTGCGTGACGTCGCCGCACGTCGTGTCGCGCGCCGCGCGGGCGACGTCCCGGGTGGGGAGCGCTGATCAGCATGGTCGAGAGCGACCAGCCGGCGGCCGCACGGGTAGGCGTCGTCGGGCTCGCGGTGATGGGCAGCAACCTGGCCCGCAACTTCGCCCGGCACGGCCACACCGTCGCCCTGTACAACCGGACCCAGGCCCGTACCGACGACCTCGTCGCCACCCACGGGACGGAGGGGACCTTCGTTCCCGCTGCCTCCCTGGAGGCGTTCACCGCCAGCCTCGAGCTCCCCCGCCGCATCCTGATCATGGTCAAGGCGGGCGCACCGACGGACGCCACGATCGACGCACTCGTCCCGCACCTGGGGCCCGGCGACATCGTCGTGGACGGCGGCAACGCCCATTACGAGGACACCCGCCGGCGGGAGGCGGCGCTGCGTGAGCGCGGACTGCACTTCGTCGGCGCCGGCATCTCCGGCGGTGAGGAGGGCGCCCTGCTCGGTCCGAGCATCATGCCGGGCGGGTCCCCGGAGTCCTACGCAGCGCTCGGTCCACTGCTGGAGGACATCGCCGCCAAGGTCGACGGCGAGCCGTGCTGCGCCTACATGGGCCTCGACGGCGCCGGTCACTTCGTCAAGATGGTGCACAACGGCATCGAGTACGCCGACATGCAGTTCATCGCCGAGGCCTACGACCTGCTCCGCGGTGCCGGACTGGAGCCGGCCCGGATCGCCGAGGTGTTCACGGAATGGAACACCGGTGACCTCGACTCCTTCCTGATCGAGATCACCGCCGAGGTGCTCGGGCACGTCGACGCGGCGACCGGCAGGCCGTTCGTGGACGTCATCGCCGACGCCGCCGAGCAGAAGGGCACCGGTCGCTGGACGGTACAGGTCGCCCTCGAGCTCGGCGTCCCCGTGAACGCCATCGCCGAGGCGGTCTTCGCCCGATCGACCTCCGGGCGCACCCAGCTGCGGGAGACGGCCAGGACGGCGCTGTCCGGTCCGGGGGGAGGGCCGGTCGACGACGTGAAACGGCTCGTCGATGACACCCGGGCCGCGTTGTGGGCCTCGAAGGTCGTCGCCTACGCGCAGGGGCTCGACCAGCTGCGCGCGGCCAGCGACGCGTACGGCTGGGGCGTCGACGTCGCCACGGTGGCCAAGATCTGGCGGGGCGGCTGCATCATCCGCGCCCGCCTGCTCGAGCGCATCCGCCAGGCGTACGCCAACGCCGACCTACCCACCCTGCTGGCCTCTCCGGACATCGCCGAGGAGCTCGGGAGATCACAGGACGGCTGGCGCCGGGTGGTCTCGCTGGCGGCGACCCGGGGAATCCCCGTACCGGGCTTCACCGCGGCGCTGGCCTACTACGACACCATCCGCCGAGACCGTCTTCCGGCCGCGCTGGTACAAGGCCTGCGAGACTTCTTCGGAGCACACACCTACCGACGCGTTGACCGCGAGGGCGTCTACCACACGCTGTGGTCGGAGGACCGGACCGAGCGGGAGGTGTGAGGACCGTCGAACGTGTCGCTCGTGCTCCGGGTCGTCCGATGCCAGATCCGGGTCTCATAGTCGGCGTCGACATCGGCACCACCGGCGTCAAGGCCGCGGCCGTGGACGCCGCGGCCGTCAACCATGCCGCCGCTGCGCGCGAATACCCGACCGAGGCACCCTTCCCCGGCAGGTCGGAGCAGAACCCGGACCTGGTCGTGGCGGCGACGGCAGCGGTGGTCCGAGACGTGACGGCCAAGGCTGCCGCGGCAGGGCAGCCGGTCGCGGGTGTCGCTTTCTCGGCGGCGATGCACAGCCTGATCGCACTGGCCCCGGACGGCAGTCCGCTGACGCCGTCGGTGACCTGGGCGGACGGGCGGGCGATGGCTCAGGCGCGACGGTTGCGGGAGAGCGGCGAGTGGCTGGCGCTCCACCGGCGTACGGGAACACCTGTGCACCCGATGTCGCCGCTGGTCAAGCTGCTGTGGTACCGGGAACAACTGCCGGAGGTCTGGCACCGCGCGGCGCACTGGGTGGGTATCAAGGAGTACGTGCTGTTCCGCCTTGCCGGACTGCTGGCGGTCGATGAGTCGATAGCCTCGGCCACCGGGTTGTACGGCCTGGCCGCCCGGGACTGGGATGCCGAGGCCCTCGCCCTGGTCGGGCTCCGCCGAGATCAGCTGCCGACCCTGCATCAGACCACCGACGTCGTCACCCGCCTGGGCGCGGCCGTCACTGCCTGGGGGCTGCCGGCCGGCACGCCGATCGTGGTGGGCGCCAGCGACGGGGTCCTCGCCAATCTCGGTGTCAACGCGGTTGCTCCCGGGGTGGCCGCCTGCTCGATCGGCACCAGCGCCGCGATCCGCGGTGTCGTCCGCGAGGCACGCGTCGACGAGCAGGGCCGGGTGTTCTGCTATGTGCTGGCCCCGGGCCGCTGGGTGGTCGGCGGTGCGACCAACAACGGCGGCAACGTGCTCCGTTGGCTCGGCCGCGTGGCCGGTGCCGACCTGGCCGACCCTGACGTCGGGCTGACCGAACTCGCCGCGACGGTACCGCCCGGGGCGGAAGGGCTGCTCATGCTGCCCTACCTGTCCGGGGAGCGGGCGCCTCGATGGACGGGCGCGCCACAGGCAGCATTACTGGGGCTGACCCAGAGCCACGACCGCGCCCACCTGGCTCGGGCGGCCCTGGAGGGTGTGTGCCTGCAGATCGCCCTCGTTCTGGACGCGATGCGGGCAGCAGGGCTGGAGCTGAGTGAGCTGCGGGCCACCGGAGGGTTCGCCCGTAGCCCGTTCTGGCGTCAGCTCCTCGCCGACGTTCTCGCGACGAGCATCGGATTCTGCGCCAGCGAGCAAGGATCGGCCGCCGGGGCCGCCCTCCTCGGTCACGTCGCCCTCGGGCACCTCCGCACGATCGACGACGCGGCCGCCCTCGTGCGCGTCACGGAGGTCGTTCACCCCGACCGTGACGCTGCCCGCTTCTACCGCAGGCTGCTGCCAGCGTTCGCCGCGACAGCGGAGGCGGTCGAGGAGCTGGGCGCATGGCGGCTCGACCCAGGGCCGGACCGTGCCCCTGCGGGCAGCGGCCATCCTGGGACGGAACGGTGAGGTCATGGCGTACCGAGGTGCGATCTTCGACGTGGACGGCGTCCTGGTGGACTCGCCACACGAGCTGGCCTGGCGCGATGCGCTCAGCGGGCTGATGGAAGGCGAGTGGCGCGACATCCGCGACCAGACCAGCTGGACCGCAGAGCGCTTCACCCCGGCCGTGTACCAGCAGGTGATGGCGGGCATGCCCCGCATGGCCGGTGCCCGCTCCGCCCTGGAGCATTTCGGGGTACCCGACATCGACGCCCGGGTCGAGCGGTACGCAGCCGCCAAGCAGCACCACGTCGTGAAGCTCATCGAAGAAGGCCGGTTCATGGCCTTCCCCGACGCGCTGCGGTTCATCATGGCCGTCAAAGGGATGGGCATCCCGGTCGCGGCGGCGTCGTCGTCGAAGAATGCCAAGCTGTTTCTCGAGCGGATCCGATTGGACACCTTTGCCGCCGAGCAGCGGCTCGACTACGACTTCATCCACTCCGGGATGACGCTGCTGGACCTGTTCGACGCCGACATCTCCGGCCGGGACTTCCCGAAGGGCAAGCCCGACCCGACGATCTTCCTCACCGCAGCCGAGGAGCTCGGAGCCCCCCCGAGCGCCTGCGTCGTCGTCGAGGATGCTTCGAGCGGGATCCTGGCGGCGAAGGCGGCCGGGATGGCCGCGCTCGGGGTGGCCCGCCTGGACGACAGGGACCTGTTGCTCGAGGCGGGTGCCGACCTGGTCGTGACCACGCTCGACGACGTCTCCATACCGGCGTTGGCCGATGGGCGAGTGGAAGAACGGCGGGCGGCCGCGGAGGTCAGGCGGCGGTACACGGAGCGGCCGCCGAGTGCCTGGACGCTGGTCTACGACGGCTTCGACCCCGCCCGCCAGGGGCTGCGCGAGGCGCTCTGCGCGCTGGGCAACGGATACTTCGTCACCCGTGGCGCCCTGCCCGAGGCCGGGGCCGACGGCGTCAGCTACCCGGGGACCTACGTCGCCGGCCTCTACAACCGGCTGGCCACCGAGATCGCCGGGCGCGAGGTCGTGAACGAGGACCTGGTCAACGTCCCGAACTGGCTGCCGCTGCAGTTCCGGGTCGCCGGCGGGGTCTGGTTCGACGTCCAGCGGGCCGACGTGCTCGATCACCACATCGAGCTGGACATGCGCCAGGGGTGCCTCGTCCGGCGGTTGACCTGGCAGGACGCCGAAGGCCGGCGCACCAGCGTGGTCCAGCGCCGGTTCGTGAGCCGCAAGGACCAGCATCTTGCCGCGCTGGAGACCACCTTCACGGCGGAGAACTGGTCGGGGGACGTGGCGGTCCGCTCCGGCCTGGACGGCCGGGTGATCAACGCGGGAGTCAAGCGTTACCGTGACCTGAACGGTCGTCATCTGACGGTGCTGGGCCAGGCCGAGGTGGACGAGGAGATGGTCGACCTCCTGGTCGAGACGACCCAGTCGCACATCCGGGTGGCCCTCGCGGCCCGCACCAGGCTCCTGCGCGACGGCCGGACGGCCGAGTCCGACCGACATCTCGTCGACGAGCCCGGGTTCGTCGCCCACGAGCTCACCTTCGAGCTCACGGAAGGCCACCCGGCGACCGTGGAGAAGATCGTCGCCCTCTACACCTCGCGCGACCGTGCCGTCTCCGAGAGCCGCTCCGAGGCGCGGCTGACGGTGGCCGGCGCCGACGCCTTCGCCGGGCTGTTCGCCCGCCACCAGAGCGCCTGGAACAACGTCTGGAACCGGTTCGACATCGAACTGGACAGCGCCAACGAGTGGACCGAGACCGTCCTGCACCTGCACATCTTCCATCTGCTGCAGACCGTCTCGCCGCACACGCTCCACCTCGATGTCGGCATTCCCGCGCGTGGCTGGCACGGGGAGGCCTACCGGGGCCACATCTTCTGGGACGAGGTGTTCATCTTCCCGTTCTTCAACTTCCAGCGGCCCATCCTGGCCGAGGCGCTGCTCGACTACCGGCACGCCCGGCTCGACGCGGCCCGCTCGGCGGCGAAGTCGAACGGCTATCAGGGCGCGATGTTCCCGTGGCAGAGCGGCTCGAACGGGCAGGAGGAGGCCCAGGAGCTCCACCTCAACCCGACGTCAGGGCGCTGGGTGCCCGACCACTCCCACCTGCAACGGCACGTCAACATCGCGATCGCCTACAACGTCTGGCAGCACTACATGGTCACCGGGAGCACCGCGTTCCTGCGCTTCACCGGTGCCGAGCTGCTGATCGAGATCGCCCGCTTCTGGTCCAGCATCGCCGTTCACGACGGCGAACAGGACCGCTACGAGATCCACGGCGTCATGGGCCCGGACGAGTACCACGAGGGCTATCCGGACTCCGACGAGCATGGCCTGCGCAACAACACCTACACGAACGTCATGGTGGTCTGGGTGCTGCAGCGGGCGCTGGAGGCGTTGAACGACCTGCCGCCGCACTACCGTCAGGAGCTGGTCGAGGAGCTGGCGATCCGGGACGACGAGCTGGACCGGTGGCACGACATGACCCGCAAGATGAAGATCGTGTTCCACGCCGACGGCGTGCTGAGCCAGTTCGAGGGCTACGAGCAGCTGCTCGAGTTCGACTGGGTGGGCTACCGGGAGAAGTACGGCAACATCCAGCGGCTGGACCGTGTGCTGGAGGCCGAGGGCGACAGCGCCGACCGCTACCAGCTGGCCAAGCAGGCCGACGTGCTGATGCTGCTGTTCCTGCTCTCCCGGCAGGAGCTGCGCGAGCTGCTGGCCGAGCTCGGCTACGAGGTGAGCGACGAGCAGCTCGCCCGGACCGTCACCTACTACCTGGAGCGAACCGCGCACGGGTCCACCCTGAGCGGCGTGGTGAGTGCCTGGGTCCTGGCCCGCTACGAGCCGGAGCAGGCGTGGCAGTTCCTCGTGCGTGCGCTCGAGAGTGACGTCGCCGACGTCCAGGGCGGCACCACCGCCGAGGGCATCCACCTCGGCGCGATGGCCGGCACGGTCGACATGGTGCTGCGCGGCTTCACCGGTATGCGGGCACGTGGGGACGTGCTCCGATTCGATCCGGCTCTGCCGCCCGACGTCAAGCAGCTCAAGTTCAGCGTCCACTACCGGGGCCACCGCGTCGACGTCGCGCTGTCCGGGGACACCATGGAGGTCAGGTCGCGCCCCGGCAGGGCAGCGCCCATCACGGTCCTCGTCCGGGACGAGACCGTCGAGCTCAGCCCCGGCGCCCAGCACGATTTCTCCCTGGAGCGCCGGCCGTGACCCTGGCCGCGGGCAGTCAGCCGTCGCCGTAGAAGACCCGTTCGACGACCGCTCGCGCCCGCCGCGCCACCTTGCGGTAGTCGTCGACGAACTCCGCGCTTCGCCCGGGCGCGTAGCCGAGCACACGTGAGACGGCGGTCAGGGCACGCGGGTCGCGCGGCATGGCGTCCGACGCCCGGCCGGTCACCAGCACGACCGCGTTGCGGATGGACGTCGCGGTCCGCCACGCCGCGAGCAGCACCGTGCGGTCGCCCTCACCGAGCAGCCCGGCCCGTACGGCCGCCTCCAGGGCGTGCGGCGTCCGCGTGGTCTGAAGGCCGTCCACCGTAGCGGCGTGCTGGAGTTGCAGGAGCTGCACGGTCCACTCCACGTCGGCCAGCCCGCCTGGCCCCAACTTGAGGTGGGTCGACGGGTCGGCCCCCCGGGGCAGCCGCTCGGACTCGACCCTGGCCTTGATCCGCCGGACCTCTCGCACCTGCGCGTCGGTCAGCCCGCCGACGGGCCGGCGCATCGGGTCGACGAGTCCGAAGAATCGGTCCAGCAGGTCCTGCTCACCACACAGCGCTGACGCCCGCAGCAGTGCCTGCCGCTCCCACACCTCGCCCCACCGCCGGTAGTAGGCCGCGTACGCGGCCAGCGTCCGGACCAGCGGACCCTGTCGGCCTTCGGGTCGGAGGGCGGTGTCGAGTGTGAGCGCCGGCTCCGGTGACGGCAGCGCCATCAGGCGGCGCATCTCGTTGGCTACCGCCAGGGCATCGTCCGTGGCCTCCTGCTCGTCAGCGCCGTCGAGGGGTTCGTGGAGGAACAACACGTCGGCGTCGGAGGCGTACCCCATCTCGTGCCCGCCCAGCCGGCCCATGGCGACCATCGCCATCGTCGTCACCAGCGGCCGACGGTGCTCGGCCTCGATCGCCCGCACCGCCGCCTCGAGCGCTCCGGCCAGGCTGGCGCCGGCGATCTCCGTCAACGCCTCGCCCACGCGCTCGGACGAGAGCAGTCCCACGATGTCGGCTGTCGCGACCCGGACGAGCTCACGGCGGCGCATCGCCCGCACCACGCCCGCCGCGGCCACCGGATCGTCGTGCCGTGCCACACCGGCCAGCACCTCCGCCTCCAACGGTGCCCGGTCCCGAGGGACCAGCTCGGCATCGTCACCGAGCATCGTGACCGCCTCCGGCGCACGCAGAAGCAGCTCCGTCGCGTACCGGCTCGACGCGAGCACCTTGGCCATCCGCTCCGCCGTGGCGCCCTCGTCGCGCAGCAGCCGCAGGTACCAGTGCGTCTCCCCGAGCGCGTCGCTGAGCGTGCGGAAGCCCGCGAGTCCCGCGTCCGGTTCGGGAGCGTCGGCGAACCAGCCCAGCATGACCGGCAGCAGGGTGCGTTGGATGGCCGCACGCCGCGAGATTCCACTGGTCAGGGCCTCGAGATGGCGCAGCGCTCCGGCCGGGTCGGCGTATCCGAGCGCCTCCAGCCGCTGCCGCGCCGCCGCCGGCGTCAACCGGGCGTCGTCACCGGGCAGCCTGGCCACCGCGGTCAGCAGCGGGCGGTAGAACAGCTTCTCGTGCAGCCGGCGTACCTCGCGGGCGTGCCGGCGCCAGGTGTCGACCAGCTCACGCACCGGCTCGCGCATGCCGAGCGAACGCCCGAGCCGCCGCAGGTCCTCGTCCGAGCGTGGCAGGACGTGGATGCGCCTGAGCCGTTCGAGCTGCAACCGGTGTTCGAGGGTGCGGAGGAAGCGGTACGCCTCGTCGAGGACGGCCCCGTCGGCCCGCCCCACGTACCCTCCCAGCGTCAGCGCCGCTAGGGCGGTCAAAGTCGCGCCGGAGCGCAGCGCGTCGTCGGCCCGCCCGTGGACGAGCTGAAGGAGCTGGACGGAGAACTCGACGTCGCGCAGGCCACCCGGGCCCAGCTTGAGCTGGCGGTCGACGTCGGCCGGCCGGATATGCTGCTCGACTCGCCGGCGCATCGACCGGACGTCGTCGACGAAGCCGTCGCGATCGGCGGCGCTCCAGATCAGCGGCCGCACGGCGGCGACGTAGGCCGCGCCGAGTTCGGTGTCACCGGCGACCGCCCGCGCCTTGAGCAGTGCCTGGAACTCCCATGTCTTGGCCCAGCTCCGGTAGTACGCGCGGTGGCTCGCGAGCGTTCGCACCAGCGGGCCGGCCCGGCCCTCGGGTCGCAGGGCGGAGTCGACCGGCCAGATCGCGCCCTCGGGTGTGTGCTCGGAGCACACCCGGATCACTGCGGAGGCGAGCTCCGTCGCGGTGGCGAGCGCGGCCTTCTCGTCGGCCCCCTCCACCGCGTCGGCGACGAAGACGACGTCGACATCGGAGGCGTAGTTCAGCTCCCTGCCGCCGCACTTTCCCATCGCGATGATTGCCAGCCGGCACGGCGGGGCGTCCGCACGCAGGCCTGCCCTGGCCACCGCCAGCGCGGCTTCGAGCGTCGCAGCGGCCAGGTCGGCCAGCTCAGCGGCGACGACCGCGACGTCGAGGCCGTCGGCGAGATCGAGCGCTGCCAGCGTCAGGAGGTGTCGCCGGTACTCCACGCGCAGCGCCCCGAGTTCGGCACCGGACGCGACGGGCTCAGGGGCCTTCGGGTCCGCACCGACGGCAGCCAGCATCGAGGCCCTCAGCGCAGCGGCATCGGGACGGTTCGACGGATCGAGGCCGCGGAGCTCTCGCCAGTGGTCGGGGTGCCGCACCAGATGGTCGCCGAGCGCGGTGGACAGCCCGAGGACGGCAGTGAGCCGGGCACGCAACGACTCGTCGTCGCGCAGGGCCGTGACCAGACCGTCAGGGTCCGACGCCGCGTCGAGCAACCTCCCGAGGGCGGACAACGCCCGGTCCGGGTCCGCTGCTTGCGCGAGCGCGTCGAGCAGCCCGTCGTCGGGGCCGACGGCCGACAGGACGGGTCGATCGAGCTCGCGAGCGGCAGCAACGAGATCGCTGAAGCCTGCGCGCGCGAGCCGCCCCTCCCGACTGGCCGGCCGACCGGCGACCCTGTCCGCCACGCCTGCGAACCTACCTGCTGGTCATCGACGCCATGGTCGGCCCGGCCGCGACCTCGACAGTCTCCTGGTCGCGGAGACCGGCACGGTCAGGCGCGGCCCGCGACGAGAGCGGCGAAGCGGCGAGCCACGGTCTCGCCCGCGGCCGCCACCTCGGCGTCGCGTGCCCGCAGAGCGGCCGTCACGCCCTCGGTGTCCACCTCGGGATGGCCCTCGGCCCACGTGCGGAACGTCGCCTCCGACACCTCCGGGTGGAACTGGACCCCCCAAGCGGCGGCACCGACGCGAAAGGCCTGGTGGGGGTACATCTCGGTCTCTCCGAGCCAGGCGGCACCAGCAGGCAGGCGCGCCACCGCGTCGGCGTGCATGCTCGGACCCGGGAACGGCTCGGGCAGCCCGGCGACGAGCGGGTCGGTCGCCGCCTCCGCCCGCCAGCGGATGTCGACGACGCCGGACTCGCGTCCCGGGGCGGCGTCGACCTCGACGGTTCCGCCGCAGGCCACGGCCAGCAACTGCGCGCCGAGACAGATCCCGAGCGTCGGCACACCCGCCGATACCGACGCGGCGAGCAACCGACGGGTCGCGGGCAGCCATGGTGCGATCCGGTCGTCGTAGGCCGACATCTGTCCGCCGAGCACCAGCAGCCCACCGTCGACGTCAACGGGGATCGGGTCGCCGGCGTGCGGCCGCACCATGGTGATGTCGAGCCCGTTCAGCCAGCCGCCGAAGCGGTCGAGCGGACAGCCCGGCTCGTGCTCGACGACGACCAGGGTGTTCACAGGACGGGGAGCATACGGTCCCGCTCGTACGGGGTGACCTGCCGCCGGTAGTCCTCCCACTCGGCGCGCTTGTTGCGCAGGAAGAACTCGAAGACGTGCTCGCCCAGCGTCTCGGCGACCAGTTCGGAGCCCTCCATCACCCGGATCGCCTCCGCCAGCGACGTCGGCAGCGGGTCGATGCCGAGTGCCGAGCGCTCCCGCTCGGTCAGCGCCCAGACGTCGTCCTCGGCGCCCGGCGGGAGATCGTAGTTCTCCTGGATCCCCTTGAGCCCGGCGGCGAGCAGGCAGGCGTAGGCGAGATAGGGATTGCAGGCAGAGTCGAGCGCCCGGAACTCGGCGCGCGTCGACTGGCCCTTGCCCGGCTTGTACATGGGCACCCGGACCAGGGCAGACCGGTTGTTGTGGCCCCAGCACACGTACGCCGGCGCCTCGCCGCCGCCGGCCAGGCGCTTGTACGAGTTGACCCACTGGTGCGTGATGGCCGTGACCTCGGGGGCGTGCTGCAGCAGGCCGGCGATGAACGACCGTCCGGTCTTGGACAGCTGGTATTGAGCGCCGGCCTCGTAGAACACGTTGCTGTCGCCCTCGAACAACGACAGGTGGGTGTGCATGCCGGAGCCCGGATGCTGCGTGAACGGTTTGGGCATGAACGACGCGTACACGCCCTGCGACAGCGCGACCTCCTTGACGACCACCCGGAAGGTCATCAGGTTGTCGGCGGTGGTCAGGGCGTCGGCGTAGCGCAGGTCGATCTCCTGCTGCCCGGGAGCCCCCTCGTGATGGCTGAACTCCACCGAGATGCCCATGTCCTCGAGCATGGTGATGGCGTCGCGACGGAAGTCGTGAGCGATGCCGTGCGGGGTGTGGTCGAAGAAGCCGCTCGCATCGACCGGCTCGGGCTCGTCGCCGGGCCGCGGCGGTCGAGTGAACAGGAAGAACTCGATCTCGGGGTGGGTGTAGAAGGTGAAACCCAGGTCGGCCGCCCGGCCGAGGGTTCGCTTGAGGACGTGCCGCGGGTCGGCGTATGACGGGGACCCGTCGGGCATGAGGATGTCGCAGAACATCCTGGCCGTGCCGTGTGCGTCGGAACGCCAGGGCAGCACCTGGAACGTCGACGGGTCGGGACGGGCCAACATGTCGGCCTCGTAGACACGGGCGAAGCCCTCGATCGCGGAGCCGTCGAAGCCGATGCCCTCGGCGAAGGCCGCCTCGAGCTCGGCGGGTGCGACGGCCACCGACTTGAGGTACCCGAGGACGTCGGTGAACCACAGCCGGACGAACCGGATCTCGCGTTCCTCGAGCGTTCGGAGGACGAACTCCTGCTGCTTGTCCACGAGGGCCGAGTGTGCCTCACGCGCGTTTCGGGCGCGTTACGTGCATCACCCGCTGCGCGGTTGCGACCGGCCCGTCGTGACCTCCGGCGGAGGTGCGGGCTCGCACTTCACCAGGCGTACGGGTGCTTCACCAGGTTCCGGCGCCTGGTGAACCATCCGCAAGGGTGGTGAACGTGATCGACGTGACACCCCGTCAGGAACGTTCACGACCGTCGACGACGTCGTCGATCGCGTCGCGGACGTCGTCGACCTTGTCCCTGAACCAGTCCCACGGGCTGTCCAGGAGACGCGGCTCGGCGTCCGACGTCGCGTCCTCGTCGGCAAGCCGGCCGTAGCGGTGCCCCGCACTGCGAGCAGGCCCAGGTGGGCGCGTCGGCGTCACCGCACACCGGTCGCGGACACCGTACGCTCGAACCGTGCCGCAGATCCGACTCGCCCTTGCCCAGGTCAACCCCACCGTCGGGGCGCTCGATGCCAATGCCGACCTGGTCGTCAGGTTCGCCACACATGCCGCCGGCCGGGGCGCACACCTGGTTGCCTTCCCGGAGATGGCTCTCACCGGATACCCGGTCGAGGACCTCGCACTCCGTGGGTCGTTCGTCAACGCCTCCCGCCGCGCCGTCGACGCGCTCGCCGCCCGGTTGGCCGCTGAAGGGCTCGGCGATCTCGCCGTCGTCGTCGGATACCTCGATCGCGACGAGGACGCCGCACACACGGAGCGGCTGGGCCGGCCCAAGGGGTCTCCGCAGGACGCAGTGGCCGTCCTTCACGGTGGTCGGATCGTCGCCACGCAGGCCAAGCACCACCTGCCCAACTACGGCGTCTTCGACGAGTTCCGCCATTTCGTGCCCGGCGACC
>JBOGDU010000179.1:0-3990 GCA_050743145.1 Jiangellaceae bacterium
TCTGGACCAGCAGTGGTGCGCCGCCGAAGGCGAACGCAGCGTTGATCCTCTCCTCTCCCCGGTCGGGAATGTCGACCAGGGAGTCGCGCGGGACGCTCACCAGGGCGGGACGTCCGTCGGTGGGGACATAGAGCAGCATGATCGTGTCGGTGCGACGGCCTTCGGCCGACCCGGTGCCGAGATCGGCCTGCTCCTCGCGGGACAGGTCCTCGCGGCTGTCGGAGCCGACCAGCAGGTAGACCCGGCCCTCGGAGACGGCCGAGCCGTGGTCCTCGGGAATCGCGTCGACCTTGTCGATGCGCGACCACGCCAGCAGGAACAGCACCAGGAGCGCCGCCAGGAGGACAACGAGGATCCCGACGAACCAACGGGCCGCCCGACTCGACGTACGGCGGCGAGCCGGCCGCCTGGGGGCCGGCGCTGGGCTCGGCTGCCGGGGAGGCGCGGAGCCTTCGTGGTCCTGAGGACTGCGCGCGGTGCCGTCGCCGTAGGACACGCCGGGGACATGTCCGGCCCGATATGTCGTGACCTTGGACGAGCCGGAAGGCGGCTGCCCGGAGCGGTCGTCCGATGGAGTCACGCCAGTACGGTACCTGTCCTCACTGGACCAGCGAGGCGACGTGTTCGGCAATCTCCAGTGCGCTCGTCGCGGCAGGTGACGGCGCGTTGAGCACGTGGACCGTACGGGCGTCGCGTTCGATCAGGAAGTCGTCGACGAGTCGTCCGTCCGACGTGATCGCCTGCGCACGGACGCCGGGCTCCGCGCGGACGAGGTCCTCGTCGGAGATGTCCGGCACGAGTCGGCGCAGACTGTCGCCGAACCGGCGCAGGGAGACCGACCGCAGCATCTCCTCCGTGCCGGAGCGGTAGTGCTGACCGGCGAGCCGCCAGAAGCCGGCGAAACGGAGCGTTTCGGCGAGATCGCGAGGCCGGACGGTGCGCCAGCGGTAGCCCTCGCGCGCCAGCGCCAGGACGGCGTTCGGACCCGCGTGCACCGAGCCGTCGATCCCACGGGTCAGATGCACACCGAGGAACGGGAACGCGGGATCCGGGACCGGATAGATCAGCCCCTGGACGAGGTGGCGGGCCGACGGTGTCAGCTCGTAGTACTCCCCGCGGAACGGGACGATCCTGGCGTCCGGGCGCAGCCCGGCCATCCGTGCGAGCCGGTCGCTGTAGAGGCCGGCACAGTTCACGACGGCCTCGGCCTCGAGATCGCCGCTGGTCGTCTCGACCACCGTGGCGAGCTGGTACCGGCGAAGACCGACGACCGCGCAGTTCAGGCGGAGGTCGGCGCCCGCGTGCTCGAGGCGGCGCACGAGTGCGGCGCACACGCCGGCGAAGTCGATGATGCCCGTGCTCGGCACGTGCAGAGCCCGCACGCAGCGCAGGTGCGGTTCGATGCCTGCCGCCTCATCCGGTTCGATCTCGCGTACGGCCAGACCGTTGGCGAGTCCCCGGTCGCGGAGGGCGGCCAACCGGGGGATCTCGGCGTCGTCGACGGCGGCTACGAGCTTGCCGGTCACCTCGACTGCGACGCCGTTGTCACGGGCGAACGCGATCATGGATTCGGCACCCCGCCGGCACATCAGAGCCTTGTGACTGCCCGGTGCGTAGTAGAGCCCGGAATGGATCACACCGCTGTTCCGGCCCGTCTGGTGGGTGCCCCAGCGGTTCTCCTTCTCGCAGACGACGACCTGTGTGCCGCGGCGCCGGGACAGCCGCTCGGCGACCGCAAGGCCGATGATGCCGCCGCCGATCACCAACACTCGCCGGGTCAATGTCTTCTGCCATCCGTCGTCGTTCGTGACT
Organism: Jiangellaceae bacterium; assembly: GCA_050743145.1. Classification (GTDB taxonomy): domain Bacteria; phylum Actinomycetota; class Actinomycetes; order Jiangellales; family Jiangellaceae; genus DASRTE01. The sequence goes on from JBOGDU010000179.1 coordinate 1,813, forward strand.
TCCGGCCGCCGTTCTACACTATTGCGCTGCAGAGCGGACGAGGAGCCCGATGTCGGAGATCATCACCCTGGGTCAGCCCACGGTCGGTGACGAAGAAGTCGCCGCAGTCGCAGCGGTTCTCCGCAGCGGATGGGTCGCCGGCCAGGGTCCGACCGGACGGGCGTTCGAAGGACGTTTCGCTGCCCGCTGCGGCACGGCCCACGCTCTCGCGGTCGCCAACTGCACCGCCGCGTTGCATCTCGTGTTCGACGCGTTGGGTGCGGGCCGCGGGGACGAGGTCGTCGTCGCCGACTACACCTTCCCGGCCACGGGCCACGCGGTGATGTATACGGGCGCACGCCCGGTCTTCGCCGACGTCAGGCCCGACATCTGGACCGTGGACCCGCAGGTGGTCGAGGCCGCGATCACGCCACGCACGGTCGGTATCGCCGCGGTCGATGCGTTCGGCCAGCCGGCCGACTACGACGAGCTGTGTGCGATCGCGGACCGGCACGGCCTCTGGCTGGTCGAGGATGCGGCGTGCTCGGCGGGGGCCACGTACAAGGGCAGGCCGACCGGCTCTCTGGCCGATGCCGCGTGCTTCAGCTTCCACGGCCGCAAGGGCATCACCAGCGGCGAAGGTGGAGCGGTCACGACCGATGATGCCGACCTTCTGGCCAGGGCGCGCAAGATGCACTTCTTCGGCATCGAGAGCCCGATGGCCCGGGCCGATGCCACCGACCTGCCGGTCCCCGTCTTCGACGGCCTGGGCTACAACTACAAGCTCTCCGAGATCGCGGCGGCGGTGGTCTCGGTGCAACTCGACCGGCTCACGGCGCTGGTCGACGCCCGTCGGTCAGTCGCGCGCCGGTATGCGGAACTGCTCGGTGACGTCGACGAGATCACGATTCCGGTCGAGTTGGCCGACCGGGAGACCGTATGGCAGTCATACGTGCTCACGCTGGCGCCGGGTGTCGACCGCGCTGCGATGGCCGCTGAGCTGCGATCACGTGGGGTACAGTGCACGATCGGCACGTACGCTTCACACCTGCAGCCGATCTACGGTGAGACGTCGGCCTGTCCGGTCTCGGCGGACGTGTTCCGCCGTCACCTTGCCATCCCGATGCATGCGAACCTGACCGACGGCCAGGTGGAGGCGGTGGCCAAGTCGGTCCTTGAGGCAGTCAAGGCACGTCGCTGATGCAGAGGGCTGCCCGGCGACGCCACATGCTCACAGCCTCTGGATGACCGGTCCGATCCTGGGAGAACGAATCATGAGCACGTCGAAGACGGTCTTCTTCACCGGTGGCGCCGGTTTCATCGGCATGCATGTCATGCCCCTTCTGCTCGAGCGCGGGTACAAGATCCGGATCTTCGACAACATGTTCCGCGGCGACCGTGAGAAGGTCGCCGATCTGGTGGCGACAGGTGACGTCGAACTGATCGACCAGGACGTCCGCTACGGGGGTGCGGTTCACCGGGCGATGACGGGGTGCAGCCACGTCATCCACTTCGCCGCCGTGTCGATCAACAAGAGCGAGGCGGACCCGTACGAGTCGATCGACGTCAACATGGTCGGCAATCACAACGTCTTCGCCGCTGCCGCTGACCACGGAATCGAGCGGGTCGTCTTCGCATCCAGCGCGTCGGTGTACGGGAACCCGACGAAGCTGCCCATGCACGAGGACGACGAACTCTCGCCGATCACGCCGTATTGCATCTCGAAGCGGGCCGGCGAGGATCTGCTCCGCTTCTATCAGTGGCGCAGCAACCTCTCCTGGGTCGCTCTACGGTTCTTCAACGTCTATGGCCCGGAGCAGAAGACGACCGCGTACTACACGTCGGTGATCAACCATTTCGTCAACCGGCTGATCGGCGGCCAGCGTCCGGTCATCGACGGCAGGGGTGAGCAGTCCATGGACTTCATCCACGTCGAGGACGTGGCCCGCGCCACCGTGTTGGCACTCGAGTCGGAGCGCGGCAACGTGCCGGTCAATGTCGGCACCGGCATCGACACGTCGGTCGCACAGTTGGCTGCCATCCTCATCGACGCCGTCGGTGCCGACGTCGAGCCCGAGTTCAACCCCCGTGAGGTGCTCGTCACGCGCCGGGCCGCCGATACGACCCGGGCAAGGGAGATTCTCGGCTTCGAGGCCGCCATCAGCGTCGAGGAAGGCATGAACGACCTGGTCAAGAGGT
>JBOGDU010000180.1:0-6457 GCA_050743145.1 Jiangellaceae bacterium
GGCCGAGTCTGCCCGGTCACTGTCAGTCCGTCAGGGGAGGATGGGGGCGTGGCTGACGTCCTCGGGGTGTTCGGGCCTCCGACCAGGCAGTGGTTCGCCGGTGCGTTCGCCGCGCCCACGGCGGCTCAAGAGGGGGCGTGGCGGGCCGTTGCCGATGGCCGGAACGCGCTGGTGGTAGCACCCACCGGGTCGGGCAAGACGCTGGCCGCCTTCCTCTGGGCGCTCGACCGGCTCGCCGCCGAGCCCAAGCCGAAGGACGTCAAGCGGCGCTGCCGTGTCCTGTACGTCTCGCCGCTGAAGGCGCTGGCCGTCGACGTCGAGCGCAACCTCCGCGCCCCGCTCGCCGGCATCGGCCAGGCCGCGCGTCGCCTGGGGATCCCAGAGCCTGACCTCACCGTCGGCATCCGGTCTGGCGACACCCCCGCCGACGAGCGGCGACGGTTCCAGCGCACCCCGCCCGACGTGCTCATCACCACCCCGGAGTCGCTGTTCCTCATCCTGACCTCGCAGGCCCGCGAGTCCCTCCGCGGCGTCGAGACCGTCATTGTCGACGAGGTGCACGCAGTCGCCGGCACCAAGCGCGGCGCCCATCTCGCGCTCTCACTCGAACGGCTCGACGCCCTGCTCCCGAAGCCGGCTCAGCGGGTCGGCCTGTCCGCGACGGTCCGGCCGATCGACGAGGTCGCGCGCTTCCTCGGCGGCGCGCAACCGGTCCAGGTCGTCGACCCCGGCAGCGCCAAGGAGTGGGACCTGCGCGTCGTCGTCCCCGTCGAAGACCTCGGCGAGCTCGGCGGTCACGACACCGGTCCCGATTCGAGCCCGGAGCAGCGCTCGTCCATCTGGCCGCACGTCGAGGAGCGGGTCCTCGACCTGGTCGAGGAGCACCGCTCGACAATCGTCTTCGCCAACTCCCGCCGGTTGGCCGAACGGCTCACGGCCAGGCTCAACGAGATCTCCGACGAGCGCGCCACCGGCGAGGCCCTCCCGGCGCCCGGCGAGCTGCGGCCGTCGGAGATCATGGCCCAGGCCGGTGCGACCCGCGGGATCAACGCCACCGTCGCCCGGGCCCACCACGGCTCGGTCAGCAAGGAGCAGCGGGCGGTCATCGAGGACGACCTCAAGACCGGGCGTCTGCCCGCCGTCGTCGCCACCAGTAGCCTCGAGCTCGGCATCGACATGGGCGCGGTCGACCTCGTCGTGCAGGTCGAGTCGCCGCCGTCGGTGGCCAGCGGGCTCCAGCGCGTCGGCCGGGCGGGGCACCAGGTCGGCGCCGTCTCCCGCGGCGTGCTCTTCCCCAAGTACCGCGGCGACCTCGTCCAGACCGCCGTCGTCGTCGAACGCATGCGCTCCGGCCAGATCGAGGAGCTGCACGCCCCGCGCAACCCGCTCGACGTCCTCGCCCAGCACGTCGTCTCCGCCCTCGCGATGGACGAGTGGCACGTCGACGAGCTGCTCGCCCTGGCCCGCCGCGCGCACCCCTTCGCGACGCTGCCGCGCAGCGCGTACGACGCCGTCCTCGACATGCTCTCCGGGCGCTACCCGTCCGACGAGTTCGCCGAGCTGCGGCCGCGGATCGTCTGGGACCGCACCACCGGCACGCTCACCGGCCGCCCCGGCGCCCAGCGGCTCGCGGTCACCAGCGGCGGCACCATCCCCGACCGCGGGCTGTTCGGCGTGTTCCTCGCCGGGTCCGAGCGTGCGGCCCGGGTGGGTGAGCTGGACGAGGAGATGGTGTACGAGTCGCGGGTCGGCGACGTGTTCGCGCTCGGTGCCACCAGTTGGCGGATCGAGGACATCACCCACGACCGGGTCATCGTCTCGCCCGCACCCGGCCAGCCGGGCCGCCTGCCGTTCTGGAAAGGCGATGCACTCGGCCGGCCCGCAGAACTCGGCGAGGCCGTCGGGAGGTTCGTCCGCGAGATCTCCGCGCTGCCCGACGACGCCGCCCGCGATCGCGCCGCCGTCGCCGGCCTGGACGAGTGGGCTACCGGCAACCTGCTCGCCTACCTCCGCGAGCAGCGGGAGGCCACCGGGCATGTCCCGGACGACCGGACGCTCCTGGTCGAGCGGTTCCGCGACGAACTCGGTGACTGGCGGCTGATCGTCCACTCCCCCTTCGGGGCGCAGGTGCACGCCCCGTGGGCGCTGGCCGTCGGAGCACGGCTGCGCGAACGGTACGGAGTCGACGTCCAGGCGGCCCACGCCGACGACGGCATAGTGCTGCGCATCCCCGATACCGCCGACGATCTGGGTGGGCCGGGCGGCGGCGTTCCCGGCGCCGAACTCGTGGTGCTCGACCCCGACGACGTCGACGACGCCGTCACCACCGAGGTCGGTGGCTCGGCCCTGTTCGCGTCCCGGTTCCGCGAGTGCGCCGCCAGGGCATTGCTGCTCCCCCGCCGCGACCCGCGCCGGCGCACGCCCCTCTGGCAGCAGCGCCAGCGCTCGGCCCAGCTGCTGGAGGTCGCTTCGAAGTACGGCTCGTTCCCGATCGTGCTGGAGGCGCTGCGCGAGTGCGTGCAGGACGTCTACGACCTGCCGGGGTTGCAGCGGCTCATGCGAGCCATCGCCGACCGGACCGTCCGCGTCGTCGAGGTCGAGACGGCTCAGCCGTCGCCGTTCGCGCGGTCGTTGCTGTTCGGCTACGTCGCCTCGTTCCTCTACGAGGGCGACTCGCCGCTCGCGGAGCGGCGAGCGCAGGCGCTGTCGCTCGACCCCACGCTGCTGGCCGAGCTGCTCGGCCGGACCGAGCTGCGCGAGCTGCTCGACGCGGCCGTCATCGTCCGGACCGAAGCAGAGCTACAGCGGCTGGCTCCCGACCGCAAGGCCCGCGACCTCGAGGGCGTCGCCGATCTGCTCCGGCTGCTCGGCCCGCTGTCCACCGCGGCTGTGGCCGAACGGTGTGTCGACGCCGCCGACGCCCCGCGGCACCTGGCCGCACTGGAAGACGCCCGGCGGGCGATCCGGGTCCGGGTCACCGGCGAGGAGCGCTGGGCTGCGATCGAGGACGCCGGCCGGCTGCGTGACGCTCTCGGCGCGCCGCTGCCGGTGGGGGTACCGGTGGCGTTCACCGAGCCGGTGCCCGACCCGCTCGGCGACCTGGTGGCGCGGTACGCCCGAACGCACGGCCCGTTCCACGCTGCCGACGCCGCGGCCTGGCTGGGCCTCGGCGTCGCGGTCGTCACGGACGTGCTGCGGCGGCTGGCCGCGTCCGGCCGGGTGGTCGACGGGGAGCTGACGCCTGGGGCGTCGGGCACCGAGTGGTGTGACGCAGAGGTCTTGCGGCTGCTCCGGCGCCGGTCGGTGGCAGCGCTGCGCAAGGAGGCCGAGCCGGTCGAACCCGCAGCGCTGGGCCGGTTCCTGCCCGCGTGGCAGCACGTCGGCGGCACGCTGCGCGGCGTCGACGGGGTGCTGCGTGTGGTCGAGCAGCTCGGCGGGTGCGCCGTTCCGGCCAGCGCATTGGAGCGGCTGGTACTGCCCGCCCGGGTGGCGGGGTACTCCCCCGTCTGGCTGGACGAGCTCACGACCGCCGGCGAGGTGGTGTGGTCCGGGCAAGGGGCGCTGCCCGGCACCGACGGATGGGTGTCGCTGCACGTCGCCGACGGCGCGCCGCTGACGCTGCCCGATCCGGGCGACGAGTTCTCCCGGACCGAGTTGCACGACTCCGTGCTCGACGTGCTGTCGTCCGGGGGCGCGTTCTTCTTCCGCCAGCTGGCCGACGCCGTGGGCTCGACCGACGATGGGACGCTCGTGGCGGCGCTATGGGACCTGGTCTGGGCGAGCCGCGTCACCAACGACACCCTGGCGCCGCTGCGGTCGCTGATCGGCGGCGGGAGGCCGACGCACCGATCGCGGCCGGCCCGGCCGCCACGGTCGCGGTACGCCCGGGGTCGGCCCTCGCTGCCGGCCCGGGGGGGTCCACCGATCGCGGCCGGCCGGTGGGCGTCCGTGCCGGCGCACGACACCGACCCGACTCGACGGGCGCACGCCGCCGCCGAAGGGCTGCTCGACCGGCACGGCGTAGTCACCCGAGGCACAGTCGTAGCGGAACGGCTGCCCGGAGGCTTCGCCGCCGCGTACCGGGTGCTGTCGGCCTTCGAGGACAGCGGGCGGGCCCGGCGCGGCTACTTCGTGTCCGGCCTCGGTGCCGCCCAATTCGCGACGGTCGGCGCCGTCGACCGGCTGCGTTCGTTCACCGACACCGCCGCGCGGCGCGAGCCCCTTCCTGCCCTTGTACTGGCCGCCACTGACCCGGCCAACCCGTACGGCGCGGCCTTGCCGTGGCCGGACCGCGAGCAGCCGGGAGGCCACCGACCGGGCCGCAAGGCCGGCGCTCTGGTCGTGCTCGTCGACGGCGGGCTCGTCCTCTACGTCGAACGCGGTGGGCGCACGCTGCTGTCGTGGCCCGATGACGCCGACGCGCTGCGGGCGGCGGCCGATGCACTCGCCCTCGCCGTACGCGACGGCGCCCTGGGCTCCCTGCGGGTAGAGCGAGCCGACGGCGAGACCGTGACGAACACCGTCCTGGGTCAGGCGCTGGCCGCGGCCGGCTTCCACGTGACTCCCCGCGGCCTGCGCCTACGCGCCTGAGGCTCGGAGGCGTGCGCCTCCATGCCGCGGCTGCCGAACGGCGGCCTGCTAATCCAGCGACGTCCGAATGAGAAGCGTTAGCGGTTCAGTCAATCGGCGCGGTATTCGGACGACGGCAGGTCACTCTCCGCTTCGGCCTTCAGATCAGCCGCGTACCGCTCGAAGATCGGCCCGAAGTCGGGTAGCCGGCCTGCGATGATGGGTAGCAGCAGTCCCGAGAAGACCTCCGTCATCTGGAATCGGGTGCCGGTCCCATCCGGACTCGGCGTCAGTGAATACGTCCGAACGCCGAGGAACATCACTGGGTTGCCGTCGCGCCACACCATCTCCTGGTTGGGGACAAAGCGCGTGACCTTGACCTTGAAGGTCCTGCCCGGTGCCTCGGGGACCTGCATCCTCACGGTCGCACCAGGTTCGACATTCCCCTCCACGCTCGTCAGCGTGGAGTTCCAGCGCACCATGTCGTCGGCGCGGGTCAGGAGCGCCCACACCTTCTCGGGCGCGGCCTGAATCTCGGCTGACACCGCGCACTGCATCTGGAATGTCGACCGGGTCTTCACGGCGGTGATTTCATCCGCGGCCATGCGGCCGAGCGTAGACCCGGAACGACCCGGTTCCTTGAGAAGCCACCGGCCCATAGACCCAGGCCCGGAGTTCTATCGGGCGTCTCCGACAGGACGAGATCCCCACTCATTTCCACCATCGGCCCCGCGCGTGCGCGCTGTCGGAGATTGCGCGGGCCCGAGCCGAGTCCGAACCTTAGGGTGATCGAATGCGGCGGCAGCGCGACGATGGTTACGAGGTCAGCGACGACCCCACGCGGATCGACTTCGACGCGGTCCACCGCTTTCTGCGGACCTCGTACTGGAGCCCTGGCGTCTCACGTGAGACCGTCGAACGTGCAGCGGCCGGATCCATTGCGATGGGTCTCTACGCGCCGGACGGTGTGCAGGCCGGATACGCCCGGGCCGTCACAGACCGGGCGACCTTCGGCTATTTGGCCGACGTGTTCGTCTTTCCCGAACACCGCGGCCGCGGGCTGTCCCGGTTCCTCGTCCGTACGCTGCTGGAGCACCCCGAACTCATCACGCTGCGGCGCTGGATGCTCGCCACCGCAGACGCGCACGGCGTCTACGAAGCGCTGGGGTTCACCGCGCTGGACGACCCGGACAGGTGGATGGTCCGAGGGCGGCCTTGACGTCCCGCCACACAAGCGACGGATGGGGACCTCACGCGACGGGCGGGCCTGAGGCACGGTAGTCGCGGTCGACGTACACCAATGGGCGCTCGCCGACTAGGCCGTCGGCCACAGCGACCACCCGGCCGATCGCGACGGTGTGGTCGCCCGCGTCGACGAGGTCGTAGGGGACGCACTCGATCGCAGCGATGCCTCCGGTGAACACCAAGGCGCCCGAGTGCGTCCCGCGCCGGTGCGTCCACTCGGCGAAGTCGTCGCGGTCGCCGGGGTGGCGATGGCGCGCCGCATAGTGGGCCAGGTCGATCTGGTCGTCGGCGAGCAGTGTGAGCGCCCACCCGTCGGCCACGAACAGCGCGTCGTGGATGAACCCGCCGCGGCGAACGCAGGTCAGCACGAGCGGAGGCTCGAGCGAGACCGACGACACCGCTGTGACGGTGATGCCACAGTCGCGGCCCACCGGATCGACTGCGGCGATCACCCCGACACCACCGGCCAGCCGGGACATGGCGTCGCGGAAACGGTCGACGGGAGCCGACGGAGGTCGCTCGGCGGCAACGGTCGACGTCGGCTCGTCCCACGGAGTGGGCAGCGGAAGAGCGGTCATCGTGGTCTGTCCAGCGTGCCATGCCGGCGGTTGATTCCCTGCCGGCGACCCGCCGTGCGAGGTGT
>JBOGDU010000181.1:0-3904 GCA_050743145.1 Jiangellaceae bacterium
CGGACCGGCGCAACCGTGGGCGGCATCGTGGAGTGGAACATCGCGGCCAGCCGGGTCAGACCGCCCTCGACCAGCTCCTCCACCACCAGATCGGCGGCGGACAGGCCTACTTGTGGCCGCCCGTTCCCGGTGTTGTCGATCTTCACGACCAGCGCCGGCCGAGCCGGCACCGAGCCTCCGGGCGCCGGAGTCCCGGTGAGCGGCAGGACGGCGGCGGCGGTCGGGGTCGGTGACACGGTCGCCGGTGACGGCGCCGGCTGGGGGGTGTCGCCCGCGCAGCCGGCTGCCAGCAGAACCGTCGCGGCCGTGACCGCGATCAAGCCCCGCACCGCGGGTCAGTCGCCGCGCCGTGACCGGGAGAGCGCCCGGTCGGCCTCGCGCCTGGCCTGCCGCTCGGCGAGAGCATGGCGCTTGTCGTAGGAGCGTTTGCCCCGAGCGAGCGCGAGCTCGACCTTGGCGTACCCGTCGGAGAAGTACAGCGAGAGCGGCACGAGCGTGAAGCCCTTCTCCCGGGTCTTGCCGATCAGCCGGCTGATCTCGTCGCGGCGCATGAGCAGCTTTCGAGGCCGGCGCGGCTCGTGGTTGGTCCACGTGCCCTGGTCGTACTCCGGGATGTGCACGTTGCGCAGCCAGACCTCGCCGTCGCGCACCTCGGCGAACCCGTCGACCAACGACGCCCGACCGGCCCGCAGCGACTTCACCTCGGTTCCGGTGAGGACCAGGCCGGCCTCGTAGGTGGAGTCGATGCTGTAGTCGTGGCGTGCCTTCTTGTTCTGCGCCACGAGCGTGCGGCCCCGTTCCCGTGCCATGGCGGCAGGATCTCATCCGTCGCGGTCTCGGCCGACGTCAGGGACGCACGGCGCTCAGAGGAAGCGCATCGGGTTCGTCCGCACGCCGTCGTCGTAGACCATGAAGTGCAGGTGGCAGGCGGTCGAGTAGCCCGTGGTGCCCGAGTAGCCGATCACCTCGCCGCGCGATACCCGCTCGCCGGAGGAGGCGGAGAAGCGCGAGAGGTGACTGTACGACGACATCAGCGCGTCGCCGCCGACGCTGCCGTGGTCGATCGCCACCTGGTTGCCGTACCCGCCCCGGTATCGCGCCCACAGCACGCGCCCGGCGGCAGCTGCGCGGATCGGCGTGCCGCAGTACGCGCGGAAGTCGGTGCCGTCGTGGAGCTTGTAGACGCCGGTGATCGGGTGCACGCGCATGCCGTACGGGGAGGTGATGTGCGCGTTCGCCACCGGGTAGCTCAGCCCCGAGGAGGAGCCGCCCGACGAGCCGCCGGACGATCCCCCGCTGGACGACGTGCCGGAGGAAGAACCGCCCCCGGACGAACCGCCCGAAGAGCCGGACGCAGACTGCCGGGCCCGTTCCTCGCGCTCCTTGCGCTCACGTTCCTCCCGCGCCTTGCGGGCGATCTCGGCGATCTCGGCGTCGATCGCGTCGCGCTCGGCCTCCAGCGCACGGTACTGCTTCGTGTCGGCGGCATTGGCCTGCTCAGCCGAGTCGACCGCCGTGGACCGCTGGGCCACCAGAGTCTCCACCGCCGCCTTGGCAGTGCGCGCCTGCGCCTCGGCCTGCTCGGCCTCCGTCTTCGCCGCCGCAGCGGCTGCCTCCAGCTCCTTGCTCCGCTGCAGCTGGCGCGCCGCCTCCTCGCGCAGCCGCCTGGCCTCCTCACGGAGTTCCTCGAGCTTGACCCTCTCGTTGGCCAGGTCGGCCCGGTCCACCTCGAGGTCGGTGAGGATGGTGTCCTCGGCGTTGAGGACCGACTGGGCGTACGTGACCCTGGCGGTGAAGTCCTGCAGGTTCCTCGCCTCGAGGACGGACGCGAGATCGAGCAGTTGGCTCATCGCTCCCTGCTGGTAGGCCTTGACCGCCACACCACTCATCGACGCGCGTTTGCCGTCGATGCGGGCGGTGACCTCCGCGATGCGCGCTTCCTGGTCGCGGACCCGCTGCTCCGCGGCGGCGAGCTTTTCCGCGGCCGCGGCGTCGAGCGCCTTGGCGACGGCCAGTTCGGCGCGGGCCTCTGTCAACCGCTGCTGTGCGGCGGCGAGGGCCTGCTCGGCCGAGGCGAGGGCCTGTTCCGCCGCCGGCAGCTGAGCCTGCGCATCTGTGTACGACCGAGTCGCCTGGTCCAGTTCGCGGGTCGATTGGTTCAGCTCGCCCTGCGCCTGATCGAGCTGCCGCTCGACCTCCCGCTTGCGGTCCTCCGGATCTGCCGCCCAGGCCGGGCCGAGGGCCGTCAGCACCAGCCCGGCAGCCAGGATGAGCGAGGCCGCACGCCGGCGATGCGTCACCTTAGTCACACCGGTCACAACGGTCTCCTCCGTACCACACGGAACATGACCGTACACCTGTCTCGTCCGTATGGGGAGTGTGACCAGTCGGCTTCTGCGACCCAGGTCGGCTCTTATACGCGCAGGTAGCGACGAAGCGTGACGAATGCTGCAATCGCCGCCAAGATGACGCCCATCACCAACAGAACCGGCAGGATCGCCAGCGTGTCGGCCCAGTCCACCCACGCGACGAACTGGAACGCCGGCGCCAGGATCCCGTCGAAGAACAACGCCTTGATCAGGATGACACCGACCCCCGCCATGATGGCTCCGACGACGCCGGCGATGGCGGCTTCGAGGATGAACGGGAGTTGGATGTAGAAGTTCGACGCGCCGACCAGCCGCATGATCCCGGTCTCACGCCGACGGCTGAATGCCGCCAGTCGGACCGTGTTCGCAATCAGCAGGATCGCCGCCACGACCATGACCCCGGCGACGATGATCGCGCCCAGCTGGATCCGGTTCAGCGCCTGGAAGAACACCTCGAGCAGCTCACGCTGGTCGACCACCTGGTGCACGCCGGGTAGGCCCACCACGGCCGACACCACGCCCTCGAACCGCTCCGGGTTGCGCAGCTCCACCCGGAAGGCCTCCTGAAGCTGGTCGGGGGTGATCGTGTCGGCGATCGAGTTCTGGAACTGCTCCTGGAAGTGCTCGTACGCCTCGTCCTGGGACTCGTAGAAGACCTGCTGGACCTCGGGGTGCGTCGTCAGCGTCTGCTCGATGGCCACCTTCTGCTCCTCGGTGACCTGGCCGCCCGCGCAGCCGCTGCCGGTGTCGAACTCGTTGCACATGAAGATCGAGATCTCGATCTTGTCGTACCAGAAGTCCTTCATGGTCTCGGCCTGGGCACGCAGCAGCAGTCCGGTGCCGAGGAAGCCCATCGAGATCGCGACCGTGATGACGACGGCCAGGGTCATGGTCAGGTTCCGGCGCAGACCGGTGACGATCTCGGAGAAGACGTAGTGGAAACGCATGGCTCTCTTCGCAGGTCCGTACAGGGACAGGCGTCAGCGGGTGTACCCGTAGACGCCCCGGGACTGGTCGCGGACGAGGCGTCCGCCGTCGAGTTCGATGACCCGCTTGCGCATCTGGTCGACGATCGACTGGTCGTGGGTCGCCATGACGACCGTGGTCCCCGTCCGGTTGATCCGGTCGAGGAGCTTCATGATGCCCACGCTCGTGGCGGGGTCGAGGTTTCCGGTGGGCTCGTCGGCCAACAGGATGAGCGGGCGGTTGACGAACGCGCGGGCGATCGCGACCCGCTGCTGCTCGCCGCCGGAGAGCTGGTCGGGCAGGCGGTCCTCCTTGCCGTCCAGGCCGACCAGTTCGAGCACGGCGGGCACGTCGCGGTGGATCTGGCGGCGCGACTTCCCGATCACCTGCAGGGCGAATGCGACGTTCTCGAACAGCGTCTTGTTCGGCAGCAGCCGGAAGTCCTGGAACACGGTGCCGATGCGCCGCCGCAGGTGCGGGACCTTCCAGTTCGACAGCTGGTGGAGGTCCTTGCCGGCCACCCGGATACGACCGGACGTGGGCCGCTCCTCCTTGAGCACGAGGCGGAG
>JBOGDU010000182.1:0-6799 GCA_050743145.1 Jiangellaceae bacterium
GCATTGCCCTCGGACCGGTCGAGGATGCTCCGGAGGGTCGTGTCGGCGACCGGCGAGCCGTGCAGGGCGGCGAGGTAGACGCCCATCTCGTCGATGTCGAAGGGCACGACGTCGAGGCGCTCGACCACGGGGAGGCGGGTCAGCTGGGCCAGCAGCGGTCGCAGCGGATGACGGCGGTGCAGGTCGTCGGAGCGGTAGCTGGCCACGATCAGCAGCCGCTCGTCGCGCATGCGCCCGACCAGAAATGCGAGCAGGTCACGGGTCGACTGGTCGGCCCAGTGCAGGTCTTCGAGCACCAACAAGGCGGGACCGTCGCCCTCGTCGCCGGCCCGGGCCAACGTGCCCGCGACGGCGTCGAACAGCTGCAGCTGGCTGACATCGGCGCCCGGTGCCGGGGGACGGGCACCCAGCTCGACGCCTCGCCAGTCGCCGTCGGGCAGGTTCGACCCGGCAGCACCGTCGACGGTCAGCGGGCGCAGCGCCTCGGTGAACGGCAGGTAGGGGAGACCCACGCCGCCGACGTCGAGGCAGTGACCGACCAGGACCGTGGCGCCGCCCTGGGCGGCACCGGCGATGAGCTCGACGAGCAGACGCGTCTTGCCGACGCCCGCGTCGCCCGCGACGAGGACGACTCCGGGCTGGCCACGGCCGGCACGGTCGACCGCAGCCGTGAGGGCCCGCACCTCGTCAGCGCGGCCCACCAGCGGTGTCTCGAAGTCTGCACGTGCCACGGCATCCATGGTGTCACGCGGTGGTGACAGCACGGATGCCGTGGCGGCCGGTGCCGCCACGGCGCCCGGTGTGCTCACGCGTGGTGTGCGGAGACGCTCGGCCTGCTCCTCCGGACGTCTGTGCGTGCGCGTCCGGTACGCGAGCGCCGACCATTCCTCGCGCGGCGGAAGTCCTCGGTGACGCGCTCGCGCCGGTAGTCGACCTCGGCCTCGATGGCCGGTGCGACGATGCTCGACATGGCTTCCTCTTCTCCTCGCTGGTGCCTCCAGCGTCGTTCTGAGAAGGGCCGGGCGGCATCGGGAAGTCGCGCAGGAACCGACGGACGCCTCACTTAGACGCCGACGTCCGCCACCTAAGGCACCTCAGACCGGAGTGTGTGGGCCTGACCCGTTTCGTGCATCCCTGACGGCTGTGGCACACTGGACCGCTGTCGCCCGGGTGAGCTACTCGTGCCCCTGCCACGGGGGGAGTGCCGACCGCCGAAGGCCGGGCGGTCCCGACGAACACGCCGTTCCGCCGATGACCCGTGGCGCCGGCGAGGAAGCGATCGCACGCCATGAACACCCTCGACACCGTCGATGCCGCCAGCCTGCGCGATGACCTCCCTCCGTTCCGGGCGGGAGACACCCTCAAGGTCCACGTCAAGGTCATCGAGGGCAGCCGGTCCCGGGTCCAGATCTTCCAGGGCGTCGTCATCCGCCGTCAGGGTTCCGGAGTGCGCGAGTCGTTCACGGTCCGCAAGGTCAGCTTCGGCGTCGGCGTCGAGCGCACCTTCCCGCTGCACACGCCGGTGATCGACCGGATCGAGCTGGTCACCCGCGGCGACGTCCGGCGAGCGAAGCTCTACTACCTGCGCAACCTGCGCGGCAAGGCCGCCAAGATCCGCGAGAAGCGCTACAACGCCTGACCGCGAACGGCTGATCCCCGGCATGGCCGGTGCGGGCCCGGGCCCAGGTGCCGCCAGCGGTCCGCGACCGGGCTGGACGAGGCTGCTGGCGCCTGTCGCCCTCGCCGTGGTCGCCGTGCTCGCCGCTTATCTCTGGGTTGGCCGGCTCTACACCGTCACCACCGCTTCGATGGCCCCCACGCTGCAACCGGCTGACCGGGTGCTGGCCGTCCGGATCGGGCTCGACGACCTCCGGCGGGGCGACGTCGTCGTCGTGGACGTGCGCAGTACGTGGGCACGCCCCGGATCCGACGACGACCCGACCGTCGTCAAGCGGATCGTCGGCCTGCCGGGGGAGCGGGTTTCGTGCTGCGACGCGCGGGGGCGCGTCACCGTCGACGGCGACCCACTCGACGAGCCGTACCTCGCACCCGGCGGTCCCGGGCCCGTATTCGACGTGGTGGTGCCCGCCGGGCGGTTGTGGCTGCTCGGCGACGACCGGGAGGACTCGCTGGACTCGAGGGACCACCTGGGCTCAACCGGCGGCGGCAGCGTCGGTCTCGATGCGGTTCAGGGCCGGGTGGTTGCCGTCGCATGGCCCCCGGTGAGCCGGGTCGAGCGGCCGGCAGAGTAGCGTCGGGGAGTCGCGGCCCGCTCCGGTGGCGCCGCACGATGACCACGGCGGGCCCGGCCCGGCGGCGACAGGGAGTGCTCGTGGCGGAGAAGACCGTGCCGCGCGACGACGGCGAGGCCGGAGTGGACAAGCCGCGCCGGGCAGGCTTCGCGGCGGTCCTCCGCGAGACGGCGATCGTGGTTGCGCTCTCGCTGGTCATCGCCACCCTGGTCCGCATCTTCCTGGTACAGGCTTTCCTCATCCCGTCCCAGTCCATGGAGGACACTCTCCTCGTTGGCGACCGCGTCCTGGTCTCCAAGCTCACCATGCGCTTCGGCGAGATCCACCGTGGCGATGTCGTCGTCTTCGCCGACCCGAACGGCTGGCTGTCTCCCACCGCCGACGAGGGCGATACCAGTCTCGGTGGCCGGGTCCGCGACGCCCTGCAGTTCGTGGGCGTGCTTCCCGACGACTCCGAGGGCCACCTGATCAAGCGGGTCATCGGCCTCGGCGGCGACACGGTCGAATGCTGCGACGACGACGGCCGCCTGCAGGTCAACGGCGTGAGCATCGACGAGTCGGGATACCTGCGCCCGGGTGACGAACCGTCCGCCGTGGAGTTCGAGACCGTCGTGCCCGAGGGCGACCTGTTCGTCATGGGCGACCACCGGTCGAACTCCGGCGACTCCCGGGTCAACGGCACGGTTCCCGAGGACAGGGTCACCGGACGCGCCTTCGCCGTCGTGTGGCCGGTCTCGAACTGGGCATCGCTGTCACGCCCGGACACGTTCGAGACCGTCCCCGACCAGTGAGCGCAGCGGCGTCCGTCCGGCCTTAGGCTCGGAACCCATGAGCACGCCCGTCGTCCGACCGACAGTCCGGATGCTCGTGCTCGCCGGAACCGGCGACCGGACCCGGGTCCTGCTCTTCCGGGCCTACGACGGCTACTGGTTCCCCCCCGGCGGCGGTCTGGAGGGGACGGAGACCTACGAGCAGGCGGCCCACCGCGAGCTCGCGGAGGAGACCGGCCTGACCGGCGTTCGGCTCGGCCCGCACATCTGGAACCGGCGGAGCGTGTTCGAATGGCACGGCGAGATGCTCGACGTGCGTGAGCGCTGGTACCTGGTGGAGGTGCCGGAGGCCTTCGACCTCGACCCCGCGGGCTGGACGCCGGAGGAGCGGGTGGACCTGACCGACCACCGGTGGTGGTCCCTCGAGGAGCTCGCGGGAACCACGGAGCCGCTGGTCCCGCGGGCGCTCGCCCGGCTGGTCGGCCGGCTGCTCCGCGACGGTGCCCCGGCCGATCCGGTGGAGGTGGGCGTGTGATCCCGCCGAGGCCGACCGCGATCCGGCGAGACGCCGGGCTGTACGGCTACGAACGCGCGCTGGTCAGGCTCGGGTTCGCGCCCGTCGCCGGCGCCGACGAGGCCGGCCGCGGCGCGTGTGCCGGCCCTCTCGTCGTGGCCGCCGCGGTGCTGCACGAGGGGCGCAGAGGCGAGGTCACCGACCTGGCGGACTCGAAACTGCTCACGCCGCAGGTCCGCGAGCGGGTGTACGACGCCGTGGTGGCCCGGGCCGCGGCGTGGTCGGTGGTCGTCGTGCCCGCCGACGAGGTCGATCGGCGCGGGCTGCACGTCACCAACATCGAGGCGATGCGTCGGGCGCTGGCCCGGCTAGAGCTCACACCGGGCTACGTGCTGACCGACGGCTTCCCGGTGGCCGGGCTCGGGGTGCCCGGGCTGGCCATGTGGAAGGGCGACCGGATGGCGGCCTGCATCGCCGCGGCGTCGGTCATCGCGAAGGTCACCCGTGACCGGATCATGACCGAGATGCACGACCGGTGGCCCGGGTATGACTTCGCCACGCACAAGGGTTACGTGACTCCGGAGCACCAACAGGCGCTGAGCCGCTACGGTCCGAGTCCCGTACACCGTCGGTCGTACGTCAACGTGGCCCGCGTCATGGGCGAGAATGGGCATGTCGTCCTGGAGGAGATCGGATGAGCACCGAGGATCTCGAGAAGTACGAGACCGAGATGGAGCTGTCGCTCTACCGGGAGTACCGCGACGTCGTCGGGCTGTTCTCCTACGTGGTGGAGACGGAGCGACGCTTCTACCTCACCAACAATGTCGACCTGCAGGTTCGCAGCGAGGGCGGCGAGGTCTACTTCGAGGTGACGATGAGCGACGCCTGGGTCTGGGACATGTACCGGCCGGCCCGGTTCGTCAAGAACGTCAAGGTCGTCACGTTCAAGGACGTCAACGTCGAGGAACTGGCAAAGAGCGACCTCGAGATCCCCAAGTCCGGCCTCGACACCTGATCCGGCACGTCTCGGCGCGTGGCACACGTGATGGTTCCACAAACCACTACAACTCGGACTCAGGAACGACCGTTCAACGTGCCACGTACAACCGCTGAACGTGCCACGTGGCAGGCGTCGACGATTCCCTGACCGCGGGGCACGCGATCACCTGACACCGGGCAGGCGCCCTGACGAGTCGCGCCTGTGGCCGAGCCGGCCGCGCGGCCGGCCCGTCCACAGGACCGGGCTCCGCCGGAAGTTACCCACAGCTCGCTGGTTCGGTGCCGAGCCGGCGGCGTCGAGGTACCACGCTCAGGTCCGGAGGTGGTGCCGGGTGCGGGCCAAGGACGCCGTGGGGTCGTACGGCGAGCGGGTGGCGGTGCGGCACTTGGAACAGGCCGGGTTCACCATCCTCGCTCGCAACTGGCGCTGCGAGATCGGCGAGATCGACGTCGTCGCACTCGACGGCTCCACCGTCGTGGTCTGCGAGGTCAAGACCCGCAGCGGGCTCGGATACGGCTCCGGCCTGGAGGCGGTGACGCGGGAGAAGGCTGCTCGGCTGCGCCGTCTCGGCCACCGGTGGCTGGTCGAGAACGGCCCGCCCGGGTTCGGCCTGCGCTTCGACGTGCTGGCCGTGCACCGCTCGCGGCGTGGGCCTGCCGCGGTCGAACACGTCCGGGGAGCGTTCTGATGCGCCTGGCGAGATGCCGCAGCGTAGCCCTCGCCGGGGTCCGGGGAACCGTCGTGGACATCGAGGTGCACATCGGTGGCATGCCCGGCTTCACCCTGGTCGGGCTTCCCGACGCATCGCTGGCCGAGGCACGCGACCGGGTCCGCGCCGCCGTGCTGTGCAGCGGGGAGCGGTGGCCGCTGCAGCGCATCACGGTGAGCCTGTCGCCGGCGGCCCTGCCCAAGCGGGGCAGCCACTTCGACCTCGGGGTCGCCGTGGCCATCGTCGCCGCCGGTGAGGAACTGCCGGCCGGTGCAGCTGACGAGATGATCTTCCTGGGTGAGCTCGCGCTCGACGGGCGGCTCCGACCGGTTCCCGGCGTGCTGCCGGCGGTCCTGGCCGCTGCCGGGTCCGGGGCGACGCAGGTCGTCGTGCCCGAGGCCAACGCGGGGGAGGCCATGTTGGTGCCTGGAGTGTCGGTGCTCGGCGTGCGCTCGCTGCGCCAGGTGCTGGCGGCGCTGCGCGGCGAACCGGTGCCGGACGAGCCGGAGCGTGCCGTTGCGTTCACAGCGACTGCGGCGCCCGCCGCGGAGACGGTCGAGATACCGGTCGACCTCGCCGACGTCGCCGACCAGCAGGGCGCGAAACGGGCCGTGGAGGTGGCGTCCGCCGGTCACCACCACCTCATGCTGTCCGGCCCGCCCGGAGCCGGCAAGACGATGCTGGCCAGGCGGCTGCCGGGCCTGCTGCCCGACCTGTCCACCGACGAGTCGCTCGAAGTCACGGCCATCCACTCCGTCGCCGGCGTGCTGCCCAGCGACCGGCCGTTGGTCACCAGGCCGCCGTTCGCCGACCCCCACCACACCGCGTCGGTCGCCGCGGTCGTGGGCGGCGGCAGCCGCCTGGTCCGGCCCGGCGCGGCGAGCCGGGCGCACCTGGGCGTGCTGTTCATGGACGAGGCCCCCGAGTTCGGCCCGCACGTGCTCGACGCACTTCGTCAGCCGCTCGAACACGGCGAGATCGTCGTGTCCAGGGCCGAGTTCTCGGTCACCTTCCCGGCGCGGTTCCTGCTGGTGTTGGCGTCCAACCCGTGCCGGTGCGGCAACCACGGCAGCCGTACCCGCATGTGCTCGTGCACGCCCGACGCCGTCCGGCGCTACGCCCAGCGCATCTCCGGGCCGGTCCGCGATCGGATCGACCTGCGCATCGTGGTCGAGGCGCCCACGCTCGCGAGTCTCGACGAGGGGCTGGGGTCAGCGGAGCCGAGCAAGGCGGTCGCGGAGCGGGTCGCCGACGCGCGCGACCGCCAGCGCCGGCGGCTCGGCCAGACGCCCTGGCGGCTCAACGGCGAGGTTCCCGGCCCGGTGCTCAGACGCGACCTGCGACCACCCGCGGGGTCGCTCGGCCCCCTGCACACGGCACTGCGAAAGGGGCAGCTCACCGCCCGCGGTGCCGACCGGGTGTTGCGCGTGGCCTGGACCTTGGCCGATCTCGGCGGCCGCGACCGGCCCAGCCGGGCCGACGTCGGTGAGGCCGTCGGACACCGCCTCGGGCGACCGGGATGAGCGCGACGGACGGTGCTGCGCCGGACCGGGC
>JBOGDU010000183.1:0-6128 GCA_050743145.1 Jiangellaceae bacterium
CCGACGTCGAGCAGCTGCTCGGCCTGCTCGACCGGCTCGTCGACTCCGGCAAGTCGGTCATCGTCATCGCGCACCACCAGGCGGTCATGGCGCGCGCCGACTGGATCATCGACCTCGGCCCCGGCGCCGGCCACGACGGCGGCCGGATCGTCTTCGAGGGCACACCCGCCGACGTCGTCGCCGCCCGCTCTACCCTCACCGGCGAGCACCTCGCGGCCTACGTCGGCACGTGACCGTGGCAGGCTGCCGCACCTGGTAGTCAACGTTCATCATCAAGCCTCGATGGGGCGAGCGTGCTGAGTGGTACAGTGATCTGGTACCACTGCGAAGGGAGTCTGAGCATGTCCGTCACCGCCAGCCAGGCTCGCAAGGAACTCTTCCCACTGATCGAGAAGGTCAACAACGACCGGGTTGCGGTCGAGATCACCTCCCGGCGTGGGAACGCCGTGCTGGTCGCTGCCGAGGAGTTCGCAGCACTCGAGGAGACGGCCTACCTGTTGCGCGTACCGGCCAACGCGAAGCGGCTGCTCGAGAGCTTGCAGCAGGCCAAGTCAGGCGACCGACACGAGCACGAACTCGCAGAGTGAGGCTCGTCTTCACGCCACACGCTTGGGAGGACTACACCTATTGGCTCCAGGCGGACCGGCAGACGCTAAAACGGATCAACCGACTCATCGACGACGCGCTGAGAGATCCGACCGAAGGCATCGGCAAGCCCGAGCCGCTGAAACATATGCTCGCCGGCGCATGGTCGCGGCGGATCACCGAGGAACACCGCTTGATCTACGTCGTGGATGACGACGATCTCGTCATCCTCCAGACGCGATTCCACTACAAATGACCGCCGGGAGGGTAGAGGAGACACGTCATTCGCCATCCGGCACGATGTGCGGGTTACACCGCAGCAATGCCGCTGCTCCACTTCGCCAGCCAGTCGGTACTCCAGCACGGCTGGGCGGTGCGCCAGTTCTGGTGGGACCCGGTGAAGCGGTCGAGGTCGACGGCCCCGACCATTCCCGTTCCTCAACTGGCAACGCGACGTCGTGCGGAGAGACGAGTAGGGGAGCGGTGAGCGTCCGCATCACCGTCGCCGGTAGATGTCCCGTCGGTCGCCGATGGAGACGACGAGGACGACGAGAACCTTGTCGTGGATCTCATAGACGATGCGGTAGTCCCCGGTGCGGACCCGCCACTCGCCCTCACCGCCGACCAGCTTCTTGGCCACAGCCGGTCGCGGCTCGGCGGACAGCAACTCGATTGCAGCTTGGATTCGACGCCTCGCCGGTGGGTCGAGTTTGCGCAGCTGGCGGACCGCCGCCGGGGCGAGGTCGATCCGGTACGTCATGCCAGGCCGAGGTCGGCCTTGACCTGCTCCCACGGGATCGGGGCCTCGCCGGTCTCGGCGATCTCCGCCCGGGCGGCGGCCGCGGCCTCGACGTCCGAGAGGTCCTCGGCGGATTCGATGAGTCGCTGTAGGTCTTCGGCGTCGATCACCGCGGCGACCCGGCGGCCGCGACGGGTCAGGAACACCGGGTCGTGCCCGACGCGGGCCTCGTCGACGACGTCAGCCAGCCGGGCGCGGGCCTCGGTAACGGTCATCTCGCTCATGGCTTCCACGGTACCGGTGGCACGCGGAAATGTACAACACAGACGGAGATGTGCAGAAGCGGCCGAACAGTGCCTGCTGTCGAGGCACAAGCTCGACGAGGTCTTGCCCGACGTCAGGAGCTGGTGAGGATGACGAGTCGCTGGGTCGCTCGGGTCATCGCGACATAGCGGTCGACCGCTCCTTCGATGCCTCTGCCGAACGCGTCTGGGTCGACGAGGACGACCAGGTCGAATTCGAGCCCTTTCGACAGCTCCGGGGTCAGGGACCGGACGCGGGAGGTGGCCCGGAAGGTGGGACCGCCGATGACGCAGGCGATTCCGTCGGCATGCGCGTCGAGCCAGGTGTCGAGGATCGAGCCCAGATCCGAAGCAGATCCGTGTACGACGGGGACGCCGCTGCTGCGGATGGAGGTCGGCACGTTGGCGTCCGGGAGCACGGCCCGGATGACCGGCTCAGCCACGGTCATGACCTCTTCCGGCGTCCTGTAGTTGATGCTCAGAGAGGCCAGGTTGATCCGGTCGAGCCCGATCCGCTCGAGCCGTTCCTGCCACGACTCCGTGAACCCGTGCCTGGCCTGGGCGCGGTCCCCGACGATGGTGAAGCTCCGGGACGGGCAGCGGCCCAGCAGCATCTGCCACTCTGCGTCGGTCAGTTCCTGAGCCTCGTCCACGACGATGTGCGCGAACGGGCCGGCGAGTCGGTCCGGGTCGGCGCTGGGGACTGCGGTCTGGTCGACCAGGGTGTCCTGCAGGTCCTGGCCGCGCAGCATCGACATTACGTGCATGTCGGAGTCGTCGGTCGCGATCAGGTGGTCGACGACCCTGTCCATCTGCTCGCGCTCGGCGGCGATGGTGGCCTCCTGGCGATGCTTGCGCCGTGACGCCTCGGGGTCACCGAGCCGCTGCCGTGCCGCGTCCAGGAGCGGCAGGTCGGACACTGTCCAGGCCTGCGGGTCCGCGCGCTGCAGCCTGCTGACCTGGTCGGCGTCTAGCCAGGGAGCGCACCGGCGCAGGTACGCCGGCACCGACCACAGGTCTCCGACGAGGTCGGTCGCCTCGATCAGCGGCCACGCCCGGCTGAAGGCCGTGGCCAGCTCCCGGTGCTGCCGCAGCGACCGGCGCAGCTGGTCCGGCGAGACGGCGTCGTCGGCGACGACGGCGTCGTGCTTGTCGACCAGGATCGTGACCAGCTCATCCCGGACCTGGTCGCGAACCTCGTTGTGCGGAGTACCGGGATCCGGCGACTCGAAGGCCTGGGCCCATTCGGCGGCACCGAGCCAGATGTCGGACCAGTGGGTTTCGACCGTCATCCCCTCAGTGGGCGGCTCCTCGTAGAGCCTGACGGCCGGCTCGATCGCCTTCACCATGTCCGCGGACGACTTCAGCAGGGCCACGTCGGGGTCGGTCTCCACCGCCGCGGCGGCTCCCTCGGGGACGAGGTCTCGCAGGGTGCAGGTCTGCACGCCCTCCTCCCCGAGGCTGGGCAGGACGTCGGCGACGTAGGCCAGGTAGGGCTGGTGCGGGCCGACGAACAGCACGCCGCCGCGGCGGTGACCGAGACGCGGGTCGGAGTACAGGAGGTAGGCGGTGCGGTGCAGAGCGACGACGGTCTTCCCCGTCCCCGGACCGCCGGCGACGACGAGAGCGCCGCGGGAGCCCGCACGGATGATGGCGTCCTGGTCGGCCTGGATGGTGCCCAGCACGTCTCGCATCTGGGGCGACCGGTTGCTGCCCAGGCTGGCGATGAAGGCGGACTGGTCATCGAGCGCGGCGTGCCCTTCGAACCCGTCCGGGGTGAACACCTCGTCCCAGTAGTCGCTGATCCGGCCGCGGGTCCAGCGATACCTGCGGCGGCTTGCCAGACCCATCGGGTTGGCGTGGGTAGCTCCGAAGAACGGCTCAGCCGCGGGGGAGCGCCAGTCGATCAGCAGCCGTCGACCCGCGCTGTCGGTGAGGCCGAGTCTTCCGACGTACACAGGCGCGGGGTTGTCTGCGCCGACCATGTGCCCGAGGCACAGATCCAAACCGAAGCGACGCAGGGCCCGCAAGCGAGCGGTCAGCCGGTGGATCTCCAGGTCCCGGTCCATCGCTTCCTGGCCTATGCCGCCGGGCGCCCTGCGCTCGGCATCGAGGCGGTCGGACAGGTCGGCGATCGACTGCTCGAGGCTCTCCGCGATGGCCGCGAAGTGCTGCTCGTCGCCGGCGATCAGCGTCGGGTCGGCCTTGGCGGTGAGGTGGTCGGGAAGGTCGAACGCGCTGGTAGTCAAGGGGTTCACGTCATCACCATTTCCGCAGGTTCTGGCCTCGGCTGGCGATTCTGCGGCACGACCGGGGTCTTGCCGCAAGCCCTCAGGTGCGCTATACGTTGAGAATGGAAGGGAGCGGAACTCCTTTCCATTTGTCGTCCCCCGGTGGACGGACAACCTCCTCGCGAAGCGGCGGCGCGCCGCGCTCGGCGCTACCACCGGCCCAGGAGGATCTCCCATGGGCCTACGGGTGCGCCGCGGATCGAGAAGTTCGTCACCCTCTGAGCAAGGCCGGCTCGAACGTGGTCGAGGGCGCCGCCGTAGACGGTGGCGTGCTCAAGCGGCCCAAGCCCACCAGGTCAGGCGGGCTGGACCGTAGTGCGCATGACGCAGTTGTACTTGCCCGTGCTGCGCACGAACTCGAATCCCGCCGTCTCGAACTGGCTGCGAGTGCCGTTGTAGAGGAACGACGCCGAGGTCTTCTTGCCCTGGGTGTCGCGGGTAGCCCTCGACCATGCCGCCGCCGGCCTGCGCGATGAGGCCGAGCGCCCCGCGGAGCGCGGCCGCCGAGACGCCCCGGCGGCGGTGGTTGCGGTCGATGAAGAAGCAGGTGAGCCGGTAGTCGGGCACCAGGTCCTGCTCCTTCTCGTACTCCGCCCGGTGATAGATGTTCGGCAGTTCCTCCGGCGTGCCGTACTCGCACCACCCCACCGCCAGGTCGCCGTCGAAGACCATGGCGGCGTGCGCCTTGCCCACCTCGACCAGCCGGTGTTTCAGGTCACGGTTGCCTTCCGGGCTCTCCGGGAACTTCGGGTGGAAGTAGGTGCACCAGCACCCGCCCCACACGCCGTTGTGCTTCTGGGCTAGTGCCCTGACCCACGAACGTTCACGGTGTCGCTGACACGCTGTAGGCCTTGCCTGGCCTACGGCGTGTTGCGGTCAGGCTGCGACGGTGGCAGATCCCGTACGCGTGCGGCGGGGCCGTGGCTGCGCAACAGGCCGACGTTCCGCCTCAGTGCGGCTGGTGACGACCGCCACGGTGACCGGCGCACTCTCCACGACGGAAGTCAGTAAGCCGGTCCGGGCCGGACCCAAGCGCGAAATCGCGTTCCGGTCCGCCGGTCGCCGGGCCGGTGCGAGAATGGGCGCGTGCCAGCCCCGCCGGCGCGCCGGCGCCGGTCGACCCGACCCGGCAGGTGGAGACATGTCCAACGACAACGAAATCCGTCCCTTCCGGCTCGACACGCCGGAAGAAGCGATCGCCGACATGCGTCGCCGGATCGCGGCCACGCGCTGGCCCACCCGAGAGCTGGTCACCGATCGCTCCCAGGGCGTGCAGCTGGCGACGGTCCAGGAGCTGGCCCGCTACTGGACGAGCGAGTACGACTGGCGCACGTGCGAGGCGAGACTGAACGCGCTGCCGCAGTTCACCACCGAGATCGACGGGGTCGAGATCCACTTCATCCACGTCAGGTCGCGGCATGAGAATGCGTTGCCGCTGATCATGACCCATGGCTGGCCGGGCTCGGTCATCGAGCTGCTGGAGACCGTCGGCCCGCTGACCGACCCGACCGCTCACGGCGGCACCCCCGAGGACGCATTCCACCTGGTGCTGCCGTCCTTGCCCGGCTACGGCTTCTCGGGCGAGCCGACCGAGCTCGGCTGGGACTCCGGCCGCACCGCACGCGCGTGGGCGGAGCTGATGCACCGCCTCGGCTACACCCGCTACGTCGCTCAGGGCGGTGACGTGGGTGCCCTCGTCACGGACCTGATGGGCCGCCAGGGGGTCGAGGGTTTGGTCGGCTATCACCTGAGCCTGCTCACGGCGGCTCTGGCGATCGGCGATCACCTGCCCAAGGAATCCGAACAGGAACGCGCTGCGGCCACGGCGTTCGCGACGTTCAGGGAGGACGGCTTCGGTTACTTCCTCGAGATGGCAACGCGGCCGCAGACGATCGGATTCTCCCTGCTGGATTCACCCGTCGGGCTGGCGGCCTGGTTGCTCGACCACGACACGGACAGCTACTACAAGATCTCCCGTGCGTTCGTCGACGGCGAGCCCGTGGGCAACCTCACCCGGGACACCATCGTCGACAACATCACGCTGTACTGGCTGACCGGCACCGCAGACTCGGCCGCCCGGTCGTACTGGGAGGACGGACGAGCGCTGGCCGCATCGCTTGCGAGCGGCCAGGCTCCTCCGCCGGTCACCGTGCCGGTCGGCTTCACGACGTTTCCCGGCGAGATCTGGGCCTCCCCGCGCAGCTGGGTCGA
>JBOGDU010000184.1:0-10563 GCA_050743145.1 Jiangellaceae bacterium
CGCCACTGGCTGCCGCCTGCGGGCCATCGGCGAGCAGCGACCGGAAGCCGTTCTCGTCGAGCACGGGAACGCCGAGCTGGAGGGCCTTGTCGTGCTTGGAGCCCGCGTTGTCGCCCGCCACGACGAAATCGGTCTTCTTCGAGACCGAGCCGGACGCCTTGCCCCCGCGCAGGATGATCGCCTCCTTGGCCTCGTCGCGGGAGAACCCGGACAGGGAGCCGGTGACGACGACGGTCAGACCCTCCAGCGTGCGCGCGACCGAGGCGTCGCGCTCGTCAGCCATTCGTACGCCGGCCGCCCGCCATTTGCGGACGACCTCCCGGTGCCAGTCGACCGCGAACCACTCGCGCAGCGATGCGGCGATCGTCGGTCCGACACCGTCCGCGCCCGCCAGTCTCGCTTCGCCGTCCGCGCCTCCTTCGGCCGCGTGTTCGATTGCGTCGAGCGAACCGAACTCGGTGGCGAGCGCGCGGGCGGCGGTGGGGCCGACGTGGCGGACGGACAGCCCGACGAGGACCCGCCACAACGGCCGAGTCTTTGCCGCCTCGAGGTTGGCCAGCAGCCGTTCGGCATTGACGTTCAGCACCCGGTCGGCGGCGCCGGATTCTGCCTCGGCGCGCGTGGCGGCCCGGGTGAAGAAGGGGATCGTCCGCAGCCGTTCGGCGTCGAGAGCGAAGACGTCGCCCTCGTCGTCGACGACGTCGGAGTCGATCAGTGCCGCGCCTGCTTCCCAACCCAGCGCCTCGACGTCGAACGCGCCACGCCCGGCCAGGTGGAAGATCCGCTCGCGCAGTTGCGACGGGCACGATCGCGCGTTCGGGCAACGGATGTCGACGTCGCCTTCCTTGGCCGGTGCCAGCGGCGTGTCGCACGACGGGCACCTGGTCGGCATGACGAACGGACGCTCGGAGCCGTCGCGCAACTCGGGCACCGGGCCGAGGATCTCCGGGATCACATCGCCGGCCTTGCGCAGCACGACAGTGTCGCCGATCAGCACACCCTTGCGCTCGACCTCACGCGCGTTGTGCAGCGTGGCGTTCTCGACCGTGGAGCCCGCGACCTGGACAGGTTCCATCACGCCGTACGGCGTGACCCGTCCGGTCCGCCCGACGTTGACCCGAATGTCGAGGAGCTTCGTGGTGACCTCCTCGGGCGGGTATTTGAACGCGATCGCCCACCGCGGGGCACGCGAGGTGGCCCCGAGCCGGCGCTGCAGGTCGACCTGATCGACCTTGACCACGACTCCGTCGATCTCGTACTCGATGTCGTGCCGGTGCTCGCCGTAGTGGGCGACGTAGGCCTCGACCTCGCCGAGGTCGTCGACCACGCGGACCCGGTCGCTGACCGGAAGGCTCCAGGCGTTCAGCGCTTCGTAGGCCTCGGACAGGCGGGCCGCCTCGAACCCGGTGCGACGGCCGATGCCGTGGCAGACCAGGACGAGATGGCCGAGGGACCGGCGCGCCCGGTCGAACTCGGTCTCCAGTCGCTGGAGGCTGGCAGCGGCCCGATCGGAACGTCCTGCCTTGGCCTGTGCGACATCGAGCTTGTCCAGCCTGCGGTCCATGCGCTGGCGCAGTACGCCCGCGCCGGAGTTCCGGGCATTCGCGAACAGTGGCAGCCCGAGATCGGCCCGCTCGGCGTTGATCGCTTCGAAGGCCGCAGTGGGGAAGACCACCTCGCCGCGTACCTCGAGCAACTCCGGAACCGGGTACTGCGCAGTGTCGGTGAGCTCCTTCGGGATGGCGTCGACAAACCTGGCGTTGTAGGTGATGTCTTCGCCGGTGCGACCGTCGCCACGCGTGGCGAGACTCGCCAGCCGCCCGTCGCGGTAGACGAGGTCGACGGCGAGGCCGTCGACCTTGAGCTCGCACAGGTAGCGGGCGCCGGTGCCGCCCTCGCGCTCGACCCTCGCGGCCCAGTCGGCAAGGTCGGCGTCGCTGAACGCGTTGTCGAGGCTCATCAACCGCTCGAGGTGCTCGACCGGCGGCCAGGACGCCTCCGCCTGACCGGGTTCGACCACCGGCGCGCCGACCTTCTGGGTGGGCGAGTCAGGCGTGCGCAGCGCCGGGTGCTCGTCCTCGATCGCCTCGAGCTCGTGCAGCAGCGCGTCGAACTTACCGTCGCTGATCGTCGGCGTGGCGAAGTAGTAGCGCTGCCGGTGCGCCTCGACCTCTTCGGCCAGCTCGGCGTGGCGCTTGCGGGCGGCGACGGGCGCGCCTGCGGACTCGGTCGTCACGGAACCAGACGCTACTGGTCGGCGCCGACGGAGTCGGCGAAGGCCCTGGCCGTCGCCCGCGCGAGTGCGTACGCTCGCCGGGCCCAGCCCGGGTCCGCACCGGCCAACCCGCAGGCCGGCGTCACGACCAGACCCGCGGACAGGTGCGCCGGGTCCTGGTCGAGGCGGCGGCACAGACGCTCCACGCGCTCGGCGAGCTCGCGATCTGCCGGCGCCGAGACGGGTACCACGACAGGGACGATTCCGGGCCACAGCATCAGCCCCGCGTCCACGGTTGGAGCCAGTTCGTCCACGACGGTGTCGTCGAGCCGTCCGACGTCCAGCGACACGGCCACCGCCCCCGCTCGCCGGGCGAGCGCAACCGGAGCGTCGCCCGCACAGCAGTGCAGCACCGGCCACTCCCCGGCCGCCGCGATGACGATGGCCAGTAGCGACTCCGCCTCGGCGGCCTGGACCGTGCGGAGGCGGCCGAAGCCACTCGACGTCGGGATCGCTCCTGCCAGGACGGCGGGCAGTCCGGGCTCGTCGATCTGCGCCACGACCTTCGCACCGGGAACCCGGCGCGCGACCTCGGCGACGTGTGCGGCCAGGCCCTCGGCCAGGGAGTGGGCCAGGTCGCGGTGGGCACCGTGGTCGGCCAGCACCCGGTCGCCGCGGGAGCGGTCGAGAGCTGCCGCCAGCGTCAAGGGTCCGGTGACTTGAACCTTCAGCGGGCCCTCGTACCCGTGTGCGGCGATCTCCATCGCATCGACATCGGCGCGCAGCATCTCGACGGCCCGACGCTCGTCGCGCCCGCGCCGGTCGACCAGGCGCCACCCGGACGGCTGCAGATCGACGTGCAGGTCCACGAGCATCGCCGCCGTTCGGCCGACCATGTCAGCACCGGCTCCCCGCTCCGGCAGTTCGGGCAGATGGACGAAGTCCGGCAACTCGCCCACCACGACTTTCGCGGCCTCGTCGCGGTCGTGGAACGGCAACGACCCCACGCCGGTCGCAACACCCGGGCCCCAGGGAAGTACCACGTCGACCGACCCTATGCCGTCGCCCTGCGGCACTTGACGACACGAACGATCGTGCTATTCTCGTGGGCGATGAGCAAGGGCGCGCTGACCCGACAGGCGATACTCCACCACGGTGTGGAGGTCGCCTACCACGTGGGCCTCGGCGGGCTGTCGATCGGCACGCTCGCCGCCGGCACCGGCATGTCGAAGAGCGGCCTGTTCGCCCACTTCGGCTCGAAGGAGTCGCTCCAGCTCGAGGTGCTGACCCAGGCCAGGTCCGAGTTCGTCGACACCGTCATCCGACCCGCGCTCGCCATGCCGCGCGGTGAGCCGCGGGTCCGCGCGCTGTTCGAGCACTGGCTGGCCTGCGGCCGGGCCCGGCTGCCCGGAGGCTGCCTGTTCGTCAAGGCGGCCACCGAGTTCGACGAGCAGGCGGGGCCGGTCCGCGACCAACTCGTCCGCGACCACCGCGACCTCTACGAGTCGATAGCGCAGATCTTCCGGACCGGTATCAGCGAGGGTCATTTCCGCGCCGATGCCGACCCGGAGCAGTTCGCCGCCGATCTCGACGGCGTGATGCTGGCCTACTACCACAACAACCGATTGCTGGACGACCCGGCGGCCGAGACCCGGGCCCGCAACGCGTTCGAGGCACTGCTGCGTGCCGCCCGCGCCTGACCCTCACCACACACCCTGGAGCCCGACGTGACCGCAACGCTCGACACCCGACCGCAGAACCGTACGATCGTTCGTCCTAATCGTTGGCTGGCACCGCGGCCGGTCCGCGCCGCCTTCACCGCGCTCGAACACCTGGCACCGGTTCTCGGCGCGCGGTGGGCGGTCCGGCTCTGGTGCACGGTGCCCCGCGGCGCCGCCGGGCGGCAGGACAACCGCCCCCGGCCAGGCGCGTTGTCGACGGTGGAACTCTCCGGCGGCCGGTCGGTCGTGGTGGAGTCCTGGGGAGCCGGGCCGCCGGTCTACCTCGTGCACGGCTGGGGCGGCTGGCGCGGACAACTCGGCGCCTTCGTCGACCCGCTGCTCGCCCGCGGCTACCGCGTGGTGGCGTTCGATGCGCCGAGTCACGGCGAATCGGCACCGGGCAGGTTCGGACCGCGACGTGGTGCGCTCCCGGAATTCGCCGATGCGCTCCGGGCGGTTGTCGCGCAGCACGGCCCGGCCGCGGGCGTCATCGGGCACTCCCTCGGCTGCGCCGCCACCGCCCTCGCCGTCTCGGACGGTCTCAGCACGCCACGGCTCGGCTTCGTCGCACCGAGCGTCCAGCCGCTGGCCGCGACGGACCAGGTGGCTGCGGCGTTCGGCTTCTCGGAGCGGATCCGCTCCGCGATGATCCAACGGCTCGAAGCGCTCGTCGACCGGCCGATGTCGGACTTCGACCTGCTCGATCTGGCCGACCGCAGCCACCTGCCTCCCACGCTCGTCGTGCACGACCGCGACGACAAGGAGGTCGATCACGACGAGGCGGACCGGCTCGTGGCCACCTGGCCACAGGCCGACCTGGTGTCGACCTCGGGCCTGGGCCACAACCGGATCCTGCGCGAGGCCGAGGTCGTCGGCCTGCTCGCCCTGTTCGTCGCACCCTGACTGCGACAGCCCGGCAGGGGGAGCCGCCCGTGCTCGAGTTGTCAGGCCAGTTGGCCGCATTCGCCGAGGTCGGCGAGTTGTCCGGCCTGACAGGTTTGCCTGCGGTCGAGTTGTCAGGCCGGCTGGCCGTCACCGCCGAGGCCGACCTTTAGTCCGGCCTGACAGGTCGAGCCACGGGCGGTCCGTTCGATCGTCGCCGACCCGACGACGCGAGTGCCGTCGTAGAGGACGACCGCCTGCCCGGGTGCGACGCCGTGTTGCGCTACAGAGAAGCGCACGTGGACTCCCCCGCCGGCCGGTTCGGCCCGAGCGGGAACGGGCGTGCCGTGCGCGCGGTACTGGGCGAGGCAGTCCACCACTCCGGTTGGTGCGGCGCCGCACCAGCGGGGCCGGATGCCGACGACCTCGTCGACCGCGAGCGCCTCGGCCGGTCCGACGGTCACCCGCCGGTCGACCGGCGACACGTCCAGCACGTACCGCGGCTTTCCGTCCGGCGCCGGCCGCCCGAGGCGCAGCCCGCGTCGCTGCCCGACGGTGAAGGCGTATGCACCGTCGTGCTCGCCGACGACCTCACCGGCCCGGTCCACGACCTGCCCGGGTGCGTGGCCCAGCTCACGGCGAAGGAAGCCGGCGGTGTCGCCGTCGGCGACGAAGCAGATGTCGTGACTGTCCGGCTTACGCGCGACGGCCAGCCGGCGTCTCGAGGCCTCGGACCGGACCTGGGTCTTCAGTGAGTCGCCGAGCGGGAAGACGGCGCGCGCCAGCTGCTCGGCGGTCAGTACGCCGAGCACGTACGACTGGTCCTTGTCCGCGTCGACCGCCCGGTGCAGCTCGGAGCCGCTCGGGCCGTCGACGATCCGCGCGTAGTGACCGGTGCAGACAGCATCGAACCCGAGGGCCACGGCCCGGTCGAGCATGGCCGAGAACTTGATCTTCTCGTTGCACCGCAGGCATGGGTTCGGCGTCCGTCCGGCCGCGTACTCGGCGATGAAGTCGTCGACCACGTCGGCCCGGAATCGCTCGGCCAGGTCCCAGACGTAGAACGGGATGCCGAGGACGTCGGCGGCGCGGCGGGCGTCCCTCGCATCCTCGAGGGTGCAGCACCCGCGGGCGCCGTTGCGGAACGACTGCGGATTCGACGACAGCGCAAGGTGGGCACCGGTGACCTCGTGGCCCGCCTCGACGCAGCGTGCGGCGGCCACGGCGGAGTCCACGCCGCCGGACATCGCGGCCAGGATCCGCACGTCAGCTCATCCCCGACCGGTTGACCAGGCCAGCGGCCAGGGCGCGTTCGACCACCGGGCCGATCGCCTGGGCGAGTGCGGTCACGTCCGCCGGGGTGGACGTGTGGCCGAGCGAGAACCGCAGCGACCCTTGCGCTACGTGCGGCGGGGTTCCCATGGCGAGCAGAACGTGCGAGGGTTCCGCGACGCCGGCCGTGCACGCGCTGCCGGTCGAGCACTCGATGCCCTGAGCGTCCAGCAGCAGGAGAAGTGACTCGCCGTCGCACCCGGGAAAGGTGAAGTTGGCGATCCCGGGCAGCGAGCCGGCCGGATCCGGATCGCCGTTGCGGACGGCGTCAGGAGCGGCAGCCATTACAGCGGAGACCAGCCCGTCGCGCATTCTGCCGATCTCCACTGCGGTGCGGACGCGGGCGCTCGTCGCCATCTCGACCGCCAGGGCCAGCCCGGCGACCGATGCCGCGTCGAGAGTGCCCGACCGAACGTCGCGCTCCTGGCCGCCTCCGTGCAGAACCGGGACCACATCGACGTCGCGACGCACGAGCAGGGCGCCGACGCCCACCGGTCCGCCCAGCTTGTGTCCGGACACGCTCATCGCGTCGAGCCCCGAGCCGCCGAAGTCGACTGGGAGGTGGCCGACGGCCTGCACCGCGTCGGAGTGCACGGGAACGCCGCGATCCCGGGCAACCTGGACGATCTCCTCGACCGGCTGGACCGTCCCGACCTCGTTGTTGGCCCACATCACGCTCACCAGTGCGACCGATACCGGGTCACTATCGATCGCGGACCGCAGCGCACCCACGTCGACGCGACCCAGTCGGTCGACGGGCAGCCACTCGACCTGGGCACCTTCCGCATCGGCCAGCCAGTGCACGGCGTCGAGGACCGCGTGATGCTCGACTCCCGAGACGAGGATCCGGATCCGCCGTGGATCGGCGGCGTGACGGGCCCAGAACAGGCCCTTCACGGCAAGGTTGTCGGCCTCGGTGCCGCCGGCGGTGAACACGACCTCGCCGGGTCGGGCGCCGAGCGCTGCGGCGACGCTCTCGCGCGACTCCTCCACCAGCTTGCGTACAGCCCGGCCCGAAGCGTGCAGCGACGATGGATTGCCCAGCATGCGCAACCGCGCCGCGACGACGTCCACCACCTCAGGAAGGACGGGAGTCGTCGCGGCGTGGTCGAGGTACACGCGCGCACCGGTCATGACGCTCAAGGCTACGTCGCCCGCCGGTGCGTCCGATCACGGCTCGCGTGACCGGGTGATCACCAGCGGCTCAGGAGTCCAGCTCGTACCCGCAGTCCGCCGCCACACCGACGAGCACGGGGAACAGGTGGTCGATGCCCCTGCCGTCGCTGGTGTTCGGGCTGTTGAGCGCGATGACGAAGTCGGTTCCCTTGGCCGGGCCGACACCGATGGTGACGGACTCGCCCAAGGCCGCCAGCGCACCGGAGGTGAAGCACTCCTGCTGCTCCGGCGTGCCCCCGATCTCGGACAGGACGTCGTCGACGATGAACTGGCTGGGCACGTACTCCCAGTTCTTCGAGTGCTCTCCGCGGGCAGCGTTGCCCTGGTCGGACGAGCTGGCGTTGAAGCACTCGTGGGCGAACGCGGCTCCCCCACCGGCCATGATCAGGCCGGCAGCCACGGCGCCGGCGGCACCCAAGCGGCGGACGGTTCGGTGAATCATGCGAGGCCCCCCTCGGTCGTTTACGGCGCGAGTGCGCCGATTTCGCGCCATTTGTACATGACTGCGCGATTATTCGCAAGAAGTGCGGCTGGCACCACTTCTCCGAAGGGCTGACTTGCGGCCCGGGTCGGGCTCAGCCGTGGCGCTTGCGGATCTCCTCCGTGGCCTGTGGCAGCACGGCATGCAGGTCGCCGACGACCCCGAAGTCGGCCATCGCGAAGATCGGCGCCTCGGCGTCCTTGTTGACCACGACGACCGTCTTGGAGGTCTGCATGCCGGCCCGGTGCTGGATCGCCCCCGAGATCCCGGCGGCGACGTAGAGCTGCGGCGAGACCGTCTTGCCGGTCTGGCCGACCTGGTAGGCGTGCGGGTACCACCCCGAGTCGACCGCTGCGCGCGAGGCCCCGACCGCAGCACCAAGCGCGTCGGCCAGCGCCTCCACCGGGCCGAAGTCTCCCCCGGTGCCGCGTCCACCGGACACGACGATGGCGGCCTCGGCCAGCTCGGGCCGGCCGGTCGCTGCGCGCGGCTGGCGGTCGACGATCTTCGCCGTCCGGGCGGCGTCGGAGAGCTCCACGTCGACCTTCTGCTCGGCCGGCGTCGTCGGAGCCGGCTCGGGGGTGACGGCGTTCGGCTTGACGGTGATGACAGGTGTGCCGTGGGTGACCCTGGCGGTCACGGTGTAGCCGCCGGCGAACACCGACTGGGTGGTCGTCAGGTCGCCGGCCACGTCGGTCGCATCCGTGATGATTCCCGACCCGAGCTTGACCGCGAGACGGGCGGCGATCTCCTTGCCGTCCGGGCTCGACGTGATCAGCACGGCGGCCGGCGTGGCCGAGGCGGCGATCTGTGCCAGCGCCTCGGCCCTCGGGGCCACCAGGTAGTCGGACAGCTCCGGAGCGTCCGCGACATAGACCTTGGCCGCGCCGAACTGCGTGAGCGTGTCCTTGGCCGACTCGTAGCCGGAGCCGATGTAGACCGCCGAGGGCTCGCCGGCCCGCCGCGCCAGCGTGAGCAACTCGGTGGTCGTCTTGCGGACCGCCCCGTCAACGTGGTCGACAAGCACCAGGATCTCAGCCATGCGTCGTGTTTCTCCCAACCGTCAGACGAACTTCTGCGCGGCCAGGAACTCGGC
This sequence comes from Jiangellaceae bacterium, assembly GCA_050743145.1. Lineage (GTDB taxonomy): Bacteria > Actinomycetota > Actinomycetes > Jiangellales > Jiangellaceae > DASRTE01. Next base: position 8,904 of record JBOGDU010000184.1, read on the forward strand.
CAGCTTCACTCCGCCGTCACCGTCGTCGGTGACGACCTCGCCCGCGGAACGGGGCGGGCGCTTTGCGACGTCCTCGACGACCGACCGGGCGGCCCTCAACCCGACCTCGCCAGGGTCGATGCCGAGATCGGCCAACGACCACGTCTCGAACGGCTTCTTCTTCGCCGCCATGATCCCCTTGAAAGAGGGGTACCTCGGCTCGTTGATCTGGTCGGTGACCGAGACGATCGCCGGCAGCGAAGCCTCGACGGTCTCAGACGCGGCGTCGCCGTCGCGGCGACCGGTGACGGTGCCGTCGGCGACGGTCAGCTCGCCGACGAAGCCGACGTGCGGCAAGCCGAGCCGCTCACCCAGCATGGCCGGCACCACGCTCATGCTGCCGTCCGTCGACGCCATTCCGGTCAGGATGAGGTCGACGTCGCCGATCTTGCGGATCGCCTTCTCCAGTACCAACGACGTCGCGACCGCGTCCGAGCCGTGCAGGGCGTCGTCCACCACGTGCACGGCCGACGAGGCGCCCATCTGCAGGCCCTTGCGGAGCGCGTCGGCCGCCTGCCCGGGACCCATCGTGAGGACGACGACCTCGGCCTCGCCGGCCTCGGCGACCGTCAGCGCCTCCTCGACCGCGTACTCGTCGAGCTCGGACAACAGGCCGTCGACACCGACCCGGTCGGTGGTGCGGTCGGCGTCGGAGAACGTCCGGTCCGCCGTGGCGTCGGGGACGTGCTTCACCAGAACGACGATCTTCATGGCCGGTTGCCGACCTCCAGTGCTGGTCATGGCCGCGGTGCGCACGCGAATGCACGTGCTGCCGGACCACGCCAGCCTGCCATCCGGCGCCCGAATCCGACGACCCGGGGTGCACGGCTGCCCGTGCCAGCGAAGGGTTGGGGCATGCGGACTTTCAGTCTTTCATCCAACCGTTGCCAAGGGTCGGAACCGGGCCCAGCCTGCGCAAGGGGGCGACATGGGGGATCGCCGCACAGCATTCGAAATGACCCGGGCAACGCGAGGCGCGGATTCCAACACGGCACCGTCCATGAAGACTCCGACGTCCGCTCATGCCGAAAGTCGGACGTTCGACCGTGCCGATGTCCGTGCTGGGTCAAGGCCCACGAGTGGCCCCTTTCTCAGTCGTCTTCGATGTAGCCGGTGGTGGGGTCAATCTGACCTAGGAAGTTGCGGATGTTCTCCCGATGCTCGTCCAGCGACACGTTCGGTGTCGGGCTCAGCCCGAATCCGTAGCCTGTGTTCGGCCCGCTCAGCCACGTGTAGTCAGTGCCGCCGTACGTGTCCGGGCGGAGGGCGAACACTTCGCCATCGACTTCGAGCGTGAACGACGGGACGTCGGCCTCGCTTTCAGTTTCGGGGCGAACGCCTGGCACGGCCTCGGGGTCACCATCGCTGTCGCCTGGGTAGATCGCCTTCACGTAGCCATCTTGGGCGGTTCGGGACGATGGAGTCCATCGCGGATGTGCCTGGCGACCGCACTCATTTGCCGCAGTTGGTGTGCTCGGCAGCGGCAGGGATTGTGCGACCTATTCGTAGCTGGTCCAAAATCGTTGCGACATGGCTCGCCGCGCGATGATCACCGCTTCCCGTGCAGCTCGCTGCCAGCACCGACAGACCGACGAGTGCCGACGCCCAACGGCGCCGGGTC
>JBOGDU010000185.1:0-11225 GCA_050743145.1 Jiangellaceae bacterium
GGGCGAGGTGGTGGACTCCGTCGCCGCCCGGGTGCTGGAGAGCGCCGGGTGGGAGCGGCCGAACCCCTCGTCGTACCCCACCGGGGAGCACTGGGCGGAGCGCTACCTGGACCCGCTGGCGAAGGCACTGGGTGAACGCGTGCGGCTCGGCACCAGGGTGATCGGAGTGACGCGCCGTGGGCGCGACCGCGCGGTCGACGCGGGGCGCGAGACCGAACCGCTCACCGTCCACACCGTGGGCGCCGACGGCGTCGAGGGACGGATCACCGCCCGGGCCGTGATCGACGCGTCCGGAACATGGGGCGAGCCGAACCCGCTCGGCGCCGACGGCCTGCCGGCGATCGGCGAGAACGCCGCCGCGAGCCGGACCGTCTACCGCGTACCCGACCTCACCGACGACAGCGTGGCTTCCCGGTATCGCGGGAAGCACGTCGCCGTGGTCGGTAGCGGACACTCAGCCCTGACCGCTCTCGTCGCTGTGTCCGAACTGATGGCGGACGACCCGACGACCCACGTGTCTTGGGTGCTTCGGCGTGGCCAGGTCGGCGACGCGTTCGGTGGCGGGCAGGCCGATACCCTCGTCGCCCGCGGGGCACTCGGCAGGCGTGCGCGAACCGCGGTCGAGGAGAGCCACGTCGACGACGTCACCGGGTTCCGTACCGCAGCCGTGGAATGGGACGGTGACGCACTGGCGCTGGTGTCCGACGACGGCCGACGCCTCGACGACCTCGACGAGATCGTCGTCCTCACCGGGTTTCGGCCCGACCTGTCGTGGCTGTCGGAGATCCGACTGGGCCTGGACGCCAAGCTGCAGGCACCGGTCGCCCTGGCTCCTCTGATCGATCCGAATGTGCACTCGTGCGGCTCCGTTCCACCGCACGGCGCCGCCGAGCTCACGCATCCGGACCCGGGCTTCTACCTGGTCGGCATGAAGAGCTACGGCCGGGCGCCGACGTTCCTCGCCCTCACCGGCTACGAGCAGGTACGCAGCGTCGTTGCCCAGATCGCCGGCGACGCCGAGGCAGCCGCCCGCGTTGATCTCCGGCTTCCAGAGACCGGCGTGTGCGGCGGCAGCCCGGTCCGACGCTGACTCCCGGCCGGCCAGACCCGGCGTACGCCACGTGATCACCGTGGTAAGCCGGGCGAGTTCTGCGGCAGGGTGTCAGCGTGACCGCTGAGAAAGCCGGAGTCGCGGCAAATGACCCATCCGCGCCCCTCGACGTCCTCGTCGTGGGCGCCGGTCCGACCGGGCTAACTCTGGCCGCCCAGCTTCGTGCGTTCGGCGCGCGGTTCCGCGTCGTGGACCGTCAGCTCGACCGCGTCCACGAGTCCCGCGCCCTGGCGATCCAGCCCAGGACGCTGGAGGTGCTGGCCGGCCTGGGCGTCACGAAGGACCTGGTCGCCCGCGGCAACCCGGCCGTCCAGCTGCGCATGCATCTCGGCCGCAGGGTCGTCTCCATGCCGCTGTACGACATCGGTGTCAGCGACACTGCGTACCCGTTCCTGCTCTTCCTTTCCCAGGCCGAGACCGAGCGGGTCTTGGGCGAGCATCTCCACGACCGTGGCGTGGAGGTCGAACGTGGCGTCGAACTGGTCGGCCTCGCACCCGAGGAGCACCGGATGACGTGCCGGCTCGTCCACGACGACGGTCGACGGGAGTCCGTGCCGGCCCGCTACGTGGTCGGCTGTGACGGTGCGCACAGCGCTGTGCGTGGGCTCGCGCGGATCCCGTTCGAGGGCGCGGCCTACCCGCAGACGTTCCTCCTCGCCGACCTGGAGGCGGACGGACTGGAGCGCGACGCGGCGCACGCCTACGTGACAGAAGCTGGAATGCTGTTCTTCTTCCCGCTCCGGACTCCGGCATCCTGGCGCATGCTCGCCATGCGCCCCCGCTCCTACCCGGTCGACGGGCCGATCGGCCTGGCCCAGCTCCAGGCGATCGTCGACGCCTACAGCCGGGAAGGCCTGCGGCTGCGCGATCCGGTGTGGATGACCGACTTCCAACTGCACAACCGCGGCGCGACCCACTACCGAGCGGGCCCGGTCTTCCTGGCCGGCGACGCCGCTCACATCCACAGCCCAGCCGGTGCTCAGGGCATGAACACCGGCATCCAGGACGCTGTCAACCTCGGATGGAAGCTGGCTATGGTCGCGCAGGGCATCGCGAACCCGGCCCTGCTCGACACGTACGAGCTCGAGCGCGCTCCGATCGGACGGGCGGTCCTGCGCTTCACCGACCGAGCGTTCACGATCGCCACCACGGACGGGCCGATCGCACGGCTCGCGCGGACCCACCTGGCTCCCCGGCTGGTTCCACTAGCCCTGCGCAGTACGGCCCTCCGAGCCGCCGGCTTCCGCACCCTCTCCGAACTCGGCCTCCATTACCGCCACAGCCCGGCCGCCACCGGTAGCCCGCGCGCACGGCGACGGGCACCCAAGGCCGGCGATCGGTTCCCCGATGCCGCGGTGACTCACAACGGTCAGCCCACGACCCTGCATGCCGCTGTCGCCGCCCCTGGGCTCCATCTACTGCTGTGTGGGCCGTTCGGCGCGTGGCCGTCTGACCGAACCGGGCAACCGACCATGCCCTTCGGCGACCTGGTCACCGTTGTGCGCCTCACCCGCGAGGACCGACCCGACGTCCTGCGGACGACGGAGGGCATCGCCCTGCGCCGGCTTGGCCTGGACGCCGCGGACACCGCCGCCGGCCAGATCCTGATCCGCCCCGACGGCTACATCGGCTATCGATCCGGTGGCACGGACACGACTGGCCTGCACCGTTACCTGCGCCGATGGTTCCGCGGACCCGACCCGGCCCGGTGACGCCGTTCGGGCGCGAACCAGACTCAGGTCAGAGCGCCGGGAACAGATGGAGAATCCAGTAGCAGATCGCCGCGACGAGCCCGGCCATGGGAATCGTCAGCACCCAGGCGGTGACGATGTTGCCCGCCACCCCCCACCGGACCGCCGAGAGCCGCTTCGTCGCGCCGACGCCCATGACCGCTGAAGTGATCGTGTGTGTCGTGGAGATCGGGGCGTGGAAGACGAAGGCCGTCGTGTAGAGCACGCTGGCCGCCGTCATCTCCGCCGCAAAGCCTCGCGGCGGGTCGAGATGGACGATCCGCCTCCCGAGAGTGCGCATGATCCGCCAGCCGCCGGCGTAAGTGCCGGCGGCCAGCGCGGTCGCCGCCAGCACGATCACCCACCACTGCACCTCGAAATCGGACTGGTAGCCCCCGACGACGAGGGCCAGGGTCATGACGCCCATCGTCTTCTGGGCGTCCTGCAGCCCGTGACCGAGCGCCATCGCCGCCGCACTGAACGTCTGGGCGATGCGGAACCCGCGGTTGACCCGACCCGGATTGGCCCGCCGGAACGCCCACAGGATCCCCGTCATGAACGAGTACGCGACCAGGAACCCCACCAGCGGCGAGACGACCATCGGGATGAGGACCTTCTCGACCACACCGTCCCACTGGACGATGCCCACCGCCGCCAGCGTCGCGCCGATCAGCCCACCGATGAGTGCGTGCGACGACGACGACGGCAGGCCGAACCACCAGGTGATGAGGTTCCAGGAGATCGCGCCCAGCAACGCGGCCAGCACGACCACCAGGCTGGAGGTGGCCTCGGGAAGCTCGACGATTCCGGACCCGACCGTCTGCGCGACGCCGGTGCCGAGGAACGCGCCGAGCAGGTTCATCAGCGCGGCCATGATGAGCGCGGCCCGTGGCGTGAGCGCCCGCGTGGACACCGAGGTGGCGATCGCGTTGGCCGCGTCGTGGAAGCCGTTGGTGTAGTCGAATGAGAGCGCGACCAAGATGACCGCGACCATGAGCGCGAGCTCCAAGGGGTCAGGACTCCTTGAGCGCGATCTGCTCGACAATGTTCGCCACGTGCTCGAAGCCGTCGACGGCGGACTCCAACGTGTCCACGACGTCCTTGAGTTTGTACGCGGTCAAGGCGTCGTACTCTCCTGAGAAGATGCGGGCGACCAACCGCCGGTAATCCCTGTCCGCCTGGTTCTCCAAGCGGTTGACCTCGATCCAGTAGTCCTCCAGGTCGCCCATCGTGCGCAGCCGCGGCATCGCCTCGGCCGTGAGTTCGGCGGCGCGGTCGAGGACGTCGACCATGTCACCCACGTCCGTGGGCAGATAACCGATGCGATAGAGCACGATCAGATCGGCGACCGCCTCGACGTCGTCGAGGACGTCGTCGAGACCGGACGCGAGCCGGTAGATGTCCTCCCGGTCGAACGGCGTGACGAACGTCGAGTTGACCCGGCGGATGATGTCGTGGGTGTGCTCGTCGCCCTGGTGCTCGATCTCCTTGAGGGACGTGGCGACCGCGACCCGGTCGGCGTCGTCGGCAAGGGCCTCGGCGAGCAGGCGGACACCCTCGCGGACGTTCTGTGCCGACGCGGCGAACAGGTCGTAGAACACGGTGTCGCGGGGCGAGAGGCGCAGGCGCACGGGGCACTCCGTCCGGGATGGCAGTGGAACGGTCGCATGCTAAGCGGTGAACGGACGGCGGCGCGCGCCGACCGGTGCCGTGGGGGAAGAGCGGCGGCGGCGCCGACTCAGCGGGCAGGCCGGCGCATCGCGACGTGCGTCGGACCTTCCGGAACAAGGGCCAGTGCCGGGTCGCCGAGACGCCGGCCGCTCGGCCCGGGACCATCGAGGCCCATCTCAGGAGGTCGTCATGACCAACACGTCCACACCAGTCAACATCGCTGAGCGCTTCACCCGGTTCACAGAACGCTGGTCGCCGAAAACCATCGCGGAGGCCAACGGCTGGCACGTGAAGCTCGTCAAGGCCGACGGCGAGTTCGTCTGGCACGACCACGCCGACACCGACGAGATCTTCCTCGTGGTCTCCGGCCGGCTGGTGATCCGGCTCCAGGAGCGGCCGGACGCAGAGCTCGGCCCGGGTGAGCTGTTCGTCGTCCCACGAGGTGTCCGGCACCAGCCGGTCGCCGAGTCCTGCGAAATGATGCTGCTCGAACCAGTGGGAGTACCCAACACCGGTGAGGTCGACAGCGAGCTCGCCGCCACCGACGAATGGCTGTGACCGCCGAGGCCCGCGACCCAGCCGGACGCTGAGTCGATGACCAGCGTCCTGCTCGCCTGCGCTGCCGGGCTCTTTCTCGGTGCGGTGAACGTCACCATGCGGCACGGGCTGATGCGGGTCATGGACGTCGGTGCGGGTTCGGCCGTGATCGGGCTTCTTGCGTTTCTCCTCGTCACAGCGGTGGCGGTGGTGTCCGGCAGTGCCTTCGACGCCAGCGAGCTCTGGCCGTACCTCTTGCTCGGGGCCTTGGTGCCGGGCCTTTCGCAACTGCTCGTGGTTCGTGCCGTACAGGCGGCCGGAGCGTCGCGCGCTGGAGTCCTGTTCGGAATGGCGCCGCTCTTCTCGGCACTCACGGCCATCGTCGTCTTCGGCGAGCCGTTGCGATGGCCCCTCGTGGCCGGAACGTTGCTGGTCGTCTCGGGCGGTGTGGCTCTGGCTTGGGAGAGGACACGGCCGAGCGATTACCATGCGTACGGCGCCATGCTGGCCGTCACGGTCGCAGTCGCGTTCGGACTGCGCGACAACCTGGTGCGGGCGGTCAGTCAGAACGTCGCAGCAGACCCGCTTGCGCAGGCCACGGTGCTCATGCTCGGAGCGTCGGTCGTGCTGCTGGCGAACGTGTTTCGCCGGGCGTCCGCAGTACCGCGGCTGCGCACCGCGTTCGTACCGTTCGCGAGTTCTGGCGTGATGACCGCCGTCGCCCAGGCGACGCTGCTGGGGGCGCTGGATCGGGCGCGCGTGACCATCGTCGCGCCGCTGGTTGGCACCGGCGTGCTGTGGACAGTAGTCCTCGCCGCGATGTTCCTTGGCCGAGGCGAGCTGGTCAGCCGCCGTCTGGTCGTCGTCGCGCTGCTCGTCGTCGCAGGTGGTGCGCTCGTGGCCGCAACCGGCTAGCCGCGCGGTCGGAGCACCTTGGAGCGGGAGGCCGCGAAGGCCAACGACCTGGCGTCCTGGGCGGCGAGCCCCAGATGCCGCGTCGCCGCCGATGTCTGCAGTGGCACTTCGATCCGCCGCGGGCGCCGAGGTCACAGACCAAGGAGGTCGGGAGGCCCGGTCCCGGGGAACCAGGACGTGCCGTACGCCTCCCACCAGAGCACGAGCACCCAGGTCAGCGCCAGGAAGAGGCCGGCGACCGACCAGGCCCACCGGGCATCGCGAGCCAACGGCGCAGCCAACAGGCGTACGCCGTACCGGACCCTGGCCGTCCCTGGCCCCAGCCACACCAGTAGGAGCGCGACCGCTCCGCCGGCCAGGTACGGCAGCCGGACGTTGGGCTGGTCGGACAACGCGATCGCCGTACCGAAGACGAAACCGCACAGGCACACCCAGGCCGTCTGCACGAGTGCCGGAACGGATACGACCACGAGGTCCCAGGGCGACCCGATCGCAGTGACCCACCGATCGCCCCGCTGGGTACCCCGGGCGAGCCGACGCTCGTTGAGCCGCCATCGCATCCGCCAGGCCGTGCGGGCGAGGACGGTCACCGCGAACACAACCAGGGCTCCGACGTAGGGAGCCACGCCGAACAGCATCACGATCGCCACGGCGGCAGCGCCCACAGCCACGCGAGCGGGCCAGTCCCGCACTGGGCGCGCCATGCCCGGTGGCACGGGCTCGCCCGACACGACGGACCGCCCCGCCGACGGGGCGGGTGCTGGAGGAACCCGGGCCACGACCGGCGGTGACGATCGGGCGGGCGGCGGGTTTGCGGGGTCCGTCTGCAGGTCCACCCGGGTAGACGGGGCCGGGAGCGGAACCGGAGCCGTCAGGGGAGCGGGTATCACCACCGACGTGGCGTCCGGGTCGAGCCCGGACGGCCGCTCGCGGATCTCGGCGACGCTCGGGCGGCGCTCGGGCTCGACGGCCAGCGCGCGGTGGAGCAGCGCGGCCAGATCGGGATCGATGCCCTCGAGGTCGTGCTGCCCCCGGCGGATACGGTCGAGTACTGCCGCGTCGGGACCAGTGCCGAACGGTGGTCTCCCCGTGGCCGCGAAGGCCACGGTCGCGCCCCAGCCGTGGACGTCGGTCGCGGGCGCCGTCTCCCTGCCGTCGATCGTCTCCGGCGCGAGGTATCCCGGCGTCCCGATGACGATCCCGGTGGCGGTCAGCCTCGTCTCGTCGACAGCCCTGGCCAGCCCGAAGTCGATGAGGACCGGCCCTCCGTCGGTCAGCATGACGTTGCCCGGCTTGACGTCGCGATGCACCACCCCGGCGGCGTGAACGCTGGCCAGCGACTCGGCCAAGCCGAGCGCCAGATTCGTCAACGCCTCCGCCTGCAACGGCCCGTGGTCGGCGACGACGCGGTCCAGCGAGGCCCCGCGAACGTACCGGGTCACGACATAGGGCGGATCGCCCTCGACATCGGCGTCGACGACCTCGGCAACGCGTGCGCCACGCACCCGCCGCAGGGTCGCGACCTCACGGCCGAACCGGCTACGGCCGTCCTGGCCTCCGACCAGCCACGGGCGGAGCGCCTTGACCGCCACCAGTTCGCCGGTGGGGCTGACGGCGAGATGGACGACCCCCATGCCACCCTCGCCGAGCCGTTCGACGAGGAGGTACGGCCCGAGCTGCTGTTGCCCGGCAATCGACCCGCTCACGCAGACGACGGTAACCCGACCGGGTGCAAACGGTGGCGCGAGCCCGCGTTTGTCATGGCTGCCGGCGGGAAGGGGACGCCCCATGACGACTCCGTCCCCGCCGCTTCCGCCGGACGAACCGCGCCCTCCGGACCCGGAACCGACCCCGAAGCCCGGACCACCCGAGCCGATTCCGCCCGGCCCGGCGCCCGAGCGTCCGGTGCCGCCGGCGCCCACGCCCGAGCCCGGACCGATGCCCCCGCAGCCCGGACCCGGTCCGGAGCCGGCACCAGGCCCCATGCCCGATCTCTGAGCGCGAGACCGGCTCAGCGGGTTACCGCTGCAAGAACGTCTCGCCAGGCCGTCAACGCGACCAGGTGCGCGGCACCGGGAACGATGTGGAGCCGGGAGTCGGGGACGGTCTGTTCCCACCACCGGCCGTGCTCAGGCCCGGCCACCGCATCGGCATCCCCGTAGAACAGCGATGTCGGCGCACGCACGGCTTCAGCGATGCCGCGGAGTTCGACGTCGTCCGGTACGACGTTGAGCGTGACGACATCGGCCGCAGCACCCTCGGAGCCGGCCCGGAAGGCCTCGGCGAGCATCGCCACCAGCCGGTCACGGCGGGCCGGGTCGGCGAGCGCAGACTCGTCGGCCGGCCCACCCGAGATCGACTCGACAGCCTGGTCGGGCGCTTCCACGTAGGCGGCGAAGGCGCCGGCCAGCATCGGGACCGCGCCGGCCGGGTCGGCACGCACGCCGGGGGTCATCGTGCGGAACTGCTCGGGCACCCACGGCACAGCCTCGTCGGGTGCAGGCGTGGCCACGACTCCTACGGATCGGACCAGATGCGGGTGTCGCGCCGCGACCGCCAGAGCCACCCGACCGCCGGCCGACCAGCCCACGATCGCGGCCGGACCGACGTCGAGGCTCGAGAGTACGTGGGCGACGTCGTCGGCGATGCCGCCGATCGTCGGCACGCCCTCGGTGACCGGCGACGACGCCCCGTAGCCGGGCCGGTCGACCGTCAGCAGGCGGACGCCGGCTTCGGCCGTCGCCTCCGGATCGGGGTCGAGCAGTCGTGACCCCGGGGCTGGGTGCAGGAAGACGACCACGGGACCGTCGGAGGGCCCATGGTCGTCGACGGCGACGGTGCGGCCGTCTGGCCGGGCGATGAGCTGGGTCATGCACCCAGCTTGGGTCATGCCGCCGACATCCTGACGGCCAGGACGTATCTGCGACGCGTCACCTGACTCTTCCGTTGCAAGGGCCCGGCAGACCAGGGGAGACCGATGGCCAGCTTCGACCCGGGCACCGGCCAACCGTTCGAATCAACCGGAGCCACCGGCCGGACGAGGTGCTGGGCAGATCTCGCGGCGAGCGCGCGGTCGCGGCTCGAGTTCGACGACGTGGAGGGCTCGTCGTCGCACTCGGGCCACCCGGTCTCGCCGTGAGGTGCTTCGCCCCGCCGATGCATGGCGGATCCCGGCATTTCGGTCGCGTTTACGTGCACTGGCGGGGCGAAGCAGGGTCACGATGTGGCGGTCATGTGGCGCCGGGACCGAGCGGCGCACAGATCATGACGGCATTGCCGTCGGGATCGGCGACGTAGGCCATCCGTTCCTCCCATGGCTGGTCGACCGGCTCCAGCAGTACCGGGTAGCCCCGACCGCTCAGATCTGACACAGCCGCGTCCACGTCGTCGGTATAGACGCACATCTCGAACGCGTGCGAGCCCGGCCGAAGGGGCAGCCCGTGCAGCGAAGGAACACCGGCCGCCGCCAACGCGACCCCCGTGCCGTCGCCAAACTCGAGCGAGACAAAGCCGGGTTCTCCCTCGGCTGGGAACCGGAGGGTCTCCTCGAAACCGAGAGCGTCACGGTAGAAGCCCAGTGCTCGCCCGATGTCATTGCTGTAGACAATCGGAAATGCCGACCGGTAGTGCGTAGTCACACGACACCACATCCCCGTCTTCCGTGAACCTCATCTCACCACGTCCACGAACGGCAACGAACCAGATGACGCTCCCTGACCGGCATCGGACCGCTGTGTGCCGAGCTCTGACGACGGGTACGAGGTCTACGTGGATCCACGGCAGCACGACGCCGACCGTGAGCGCTACGAGCAGGGGCTCGACGACTACCACGACCCGACTGCCGGCATCGGTGGCGCATCTCCTGCGCGAAGCGCACTGACGCTGCGTCTATGGCTGGCGGGCTTCGGCTGTGCCCTGTTCGTCGCTGCGGCGATCGTGCTCGCCGTGTCCGACGTTCCCGGCGCCGCCGGTGTGTTCGTAGTGCTGGCCGTCCTGGCCGCCGTCAACCTGACGTGGGTCGCGTACCGCAAGGGTCGCGGCGAACCCGGCTAGGCGTCGACCTCCGTGGATCGTGGCTGAGACGTACCGACCGACGTCGATACGCAAGTCGCGTCATGTGGGCGTGCGGACGATCCCGCCCGCGAATTTGGGCATCCACGTACGGATCGATGCTCCCGCCTGCTCTCGGGGCGGATCCTCCGCCACTAGAGTGAGGCGGCATGCCGGGACGACCCTTGCGAGACCTCGTCGACCCGGGCTGGGCCGATGCCCTGGAACCTGTGGCCGGCCGCGTGGCTGCCATGGGCGAGTTCCTGCGTGCCGAGCTGGCGGCCGGCCGCTCCTACCTGCCCGCCGGGGCGAACGTGCTCAGAGCCTTCGCCCATCCCTTCGCCGACGTGCGCGTTCTGATCGTGGGTCAGGACCCCTATCCCACCCCTGGCCATGCCGTAGGGCTCAGCTTCTCCGTCGCGCCCGACGTACGGCCGCTGCCTCCGAGCCTGGTCAACATCTTCCGTGAGTACGTCGACGATCTCGGGTTCCCCGAGCCCGGCACGGGAGACCTCTCCCCATGGGCCGAGCACGGCGTCCTGTTGCTCAACCGTGCCCTGACCGTGGCGCCGCACCGTCCGGCCGCCCATCGCGGCAAGGGTTGGGAGGAGGTCACCGAACAGGCGATCCGGGGCCTCGCCGCCCGTGGCACGCCACTCGTGGCGATCCTGTGGGGCCGTGACGCTCGCAACCTCCGACCTCTCCTCGGCGGCGTCCCGTGCATCGAGTCCGCGCACCCCAGCCCGATGTCCGCCCGCAGCGGCTTCTTCGGATCGCGTCCGTTCAGCCGAGCCAACCAACTGCTGGTCCAGCAGGGCGCCCAACCGGTCGACTGGAAGCTCCCATAGACAGTGGCACCGTCAGGTTGGGGGTGGCAACGCGAATATCTCGGCCTGCCGGCGAACGGGGTACCGCCAAGATGCGCGCCTGCTCGCCACACTGCTACGCTGCTCGGCAGTTGTTGCAGTTGCAGTTCCACGCACGTTCTCGAACGCCCGCGGACTTGTGATCGCGGGCGTTTCTCGTACGTCGTGCCGGGCACGGTTCGGGACCACGGCCGCAGCAGCCGGTGGGATCCGCACAAGGCGGGTCCGACAACGTCCCAGGAGGACATCGCACATGGCACAGGGAACCGTGAAGTGGTTCAACAACGAGAAGGGCTTCGGCTTCATCGCCCAGGACAGCGGCGAGCCCGACGTGTTCGTCCACTA